>DATLGD010000135.1:0-30585 GCA_035540755.1 Mycobacteriales bacterium
TCGAGCCCGTCGGTGCCGCCGCGCCGCCGCGGCACGTGCCCGACGTCGTCGCCGCCGCCTGACCCCCGCCTGCCCGGTGGCCGGCCTCGTCGTGCCCGCGACCGGCGAGGTCCTCCCGCCTCCCGCCGCCGCCTCTGACGCCCCGCGGCGCACGAGCGGCACGAGGGTCCGCTCGGGCAACGCCATGCAGCGTGCCCGCTCCGCAGTGCTCGAGGCCACCGCGCACTGCGTCGAGCGCTACGGCGTCCGGCGCACCACCATGGGCGACATCGCCCTCAAGGCCGAGGTCGCCAAGGCCACGCTCTACAACCACTTCCGCACCAAGGGCGACGTCCTCGCGGCGCTCGTCGAGCACCAGGTCGCCGGGCTGGGGCGCGACGCCGCGGCGGTCGCCGCGCAGGACGGCCTCGCGCCGGCGCTCAGCCTGGCCGCGCAGCGGCTCGCCGTCTCCGGACCGCTGCGGCGGCTGGTGGCCGACGACCCGGGCCTCGCGACCCGGCTCGTCACGCCGTCGGAGGGCCGCGGCTGGCGGGCGGCGCAGGACGCCGTGCGCGCCACCCTCGTCGCCGCCGGGTGCCGCGACGACGACGCCGCGGTGGCGCTGGTGCTGCGCTGGCTGGTCAGCCAGGTGCTGTGGCCGGCGAACGCCCCCGACGCCGAGGTCGAGCGCCTGGTGCAGGCGGTCGCCGGGGACGAGGATCGGCACTGAACCTCCCGCCGGGTCGATCGGGTCGGCGCTGGGAAGTACGGTGACAAGCAGCCGAGAGCCGGCTGGACAGATCAGGAGGCTGTGCCGTGGCGAACCCGTTCGTGAAGGGCTGGAAGTACCTCATGGCCCTGCTGTCGGGAAAGCTCGACGAGCACGCCGACCCGAAGATCCAGATCCAGCAGGCGATCGAGGAGGCGCAGCGCCAGCACCAGCAGCTGACGCAGCAGGCCGCCGCCGTCATCGGCAACCAGCGCCAGCTGGAGATGAAGCTCGCCCGGCAGATGAGCGAGGTCGAGAAGCTGCAGGGCTCGGCCCGCCAGGCGCTCGTGCTCGCCGACCAGGCCCGCGCCGCCGGCGACGAGGCCAAGGCGCAGCAGTACGAGCAGACCGCGCAGACCTTCGCCACCCAGCTGGTCGCCGGCGAGCAGTCGATGGAGGACCTCAAGACCCTGCACGACCAGGCGCTGCAGGCCGCCGAGCAGGCCAAGCGCGCCGTGGAGGACAACGCCCACCGCGTGCAGACCAAGCTGGCCGAACGCAGCAAGCTGCTCACCCAGCTCGAGCAGGCCAAGATGCAGGAGCAGGTGTCGGCCAGCCTGTCGTCGATGTCGCAGCTGTCCGCGCCCGGCACCACGCCGAGCCTCGACGAGGTCCGCGAGAAGATCGAGTCGCGCTACGCCAAGGCGCTCGGCTCGGCCGAGCTGGCGCAGAACAGCGTCGAGGGCCGGATGATGGAGGTGCAGAAGAGCACCCTGGACATGGCCGGTCAGTCCCGGCTCGACCAGATCCGCGCCAGCATGTCCGGCACCCAGCTCGACGCGCCGAAGAGCGCGGCGGCGCCGCTGTCGGCCGGACCCACGCCGACGGCGGAGGCCGCCGCGAAGGACCGGGGCGCCGCCGCGCAGGGCGAGGGCAAGCCCTCGTCCTGATGCCGCCGTGACCGCAGGGGGCGGCACCCCGGGCGACGCCGCGCGCCGGCTGGCGCAGGCCGCCTGGGAGGCGGCCCGCGAGAAGAGCTGGGACCCGCTGCGCGACTCGCTGCCCTCGAGCGGACCGATCGAGTCGGTCAACGACCGCCGGCTCGCCCGCCAGCTCGCCCGCGACGCCGAGCAGGCCCGGCAGGCGCACGCGCGCGCACAGCAGCAGCACGCGCTGGCGGTGTCGCGCCGCGAGCGGCTGCTCGACCGGTCGCGGCGCGCCGTGCCGACCTGGACGGTCGTGGGAGCCGGGGCGGTGGCCGCCGTTCCCCTGGCCGTGGCGCCGCTCGAGGTCGGCGCAGCGGTCGCCGCCGCCGCCGTCGTCCGGGTGGGCGTCGCCGTTCGCCGGCTCCGGCGGCCGCCGCCGGTGCCGCAGCCGCCGGTGCTGCAGCAGGGCCCGCCCCCGCCGCCGCACCCGCGCAGCGCCGCCTTCCCCTACGTGCGCCGGCTGGCGCAGGTGCGCGCGGCGCTGCAGCACCTGGTGCCGCTGGTGTGCCCGGCCGGCCGCGAGGCGGCCGAGGACGCCTGGACGGCCGCGGCCGAGTCCGACGTCGCGCTGCGCTGGCAGGCCGCCCGGCTGGCCGCGGCCGAGCCGCACCGCGGTGTCGACCCGGTGCTGCTCGCCCAGCTGGAGGCTGGCGTCGTCGCCCAGGAGGGGCTGGTGCAGGCGGTGGCCGACCTCGTCACCGCGAGCGCCGACCCGGCCGGCTCCGACCGGCTGCAGGACGTCACCGACCGGCTGCTCGGCCTCGCGGCCGGCCTCCGCGAGGTGCGCTGACCGCCAGGACCCTCGGCGGACCCGGCCAGCACGCCGACAGGGGCGCCTTCCCGCGGGGAGACGCCCCTGTCAGGGGTGGTGCGAGATCAGCCGGTGAAGCGGGGCTGGCCCTGGACGGCCGTGGCGGCCGGAGCCTGGCGGGACGGCGTCTGGGTCTGCTCCGGGGCCGGCGTCCGGGTCTGCTCCGGGGCCGGGCTGGGCTGCTGCTGCGCGGCGGTGACGGTGAACTCCTGCTCCTCGAAGACGAAGAAGGGCTCCTCGTCCTCGTCGTTGCCCTCGAAGCAGGCGACGCCGACGACGTACGTGCCGGCCGGCGCGTCGTCAGGAACGGTGAAGGTCAGGCTGAAGTTGCCGGCGGCCTCGAGCGAGGCGTCGTTGCCGGTGACGGCCTCGTCGTCGGGGTCGAACAGCACGACCGCGACGAACGGGTCCTCGGAGCCCTCGGGCGGCGCGCACTCGCCCTCGTCGTCGCTGACCGTGACGGTGGTGCCGGCGGGGCCGGAGGTCGGGGTCATCTCGAACTGGTCGGGGGCGGCGTAGGCCACGCCCGCGAAGGCGAAGGGAAGGACGGCGGCCGCGGAAGCGGCGAGAAGGCGACGCACGTGGAAGCTCCGGTTCTGGGTAGGTAGGCGCCGCCGTGGGCGGCGAGGCAGGGTAGCAGTGGCCGAGTCCGGATCGGCCGTCCTCAGGCGAGGATGCGCACCGGCGTGCCGAGCGGCAGCATGCCGGCCAGCTCGGTGATGTCCTCGTTGCGCATCCGGATGCACCCCGCGCTGACGTCCCGGCCGACCGACGACGGGTCGTCGGTGCCGTGCAGGCCGATGACCGCCTCGCCGCCTCTGAAGGTCTCGAGGGTCGTCGAGAAGCCGCTCAGCCCGTAGGCGAACGGGCCGTAGTCGCCGTCCGGGTCCGGCGGCCGCAGGAGCTCCTTGAGGTAGAAGGTGCCGCCGGGCGTCGGGGTGTCGGCCTTGCCGATGCCGACCGGGAAGGTGCGCACGAGCGTGTCGCCCTCGTACAGGTCCAGCTCGTGCGCGGCGGTGCGCACGTCGAGCCGGTACGGCACCCCGGCGATCTCCACGGCGTCGGCGCTCACCCAGCCGGTGCTGCCGTTGGGGCGCACCGGCAGCTGCACGTGCACCCAGCCCGGCTGCTGCTCGACGACCAGGAACGTCAGCGGCGCCCCCGAGGGCAGTGGGTTGTCCAGCGAGGAGGTGACGTCGCCGTCAGGTCCGTCGTGCACCTCCACCCGGGGCTGGACGGCGGTGGCCGCGAATGCCGGGAACTGCCCGGTCGAGGTGGGGGCGGACGACGGCAGCCGGCGCGCGACCGGGCCGTCGTCCCGGGCCTGCTGCTGCGCAGGTGCGCAGCCCAGCAGCAGCGGCAGGGCGACGGCGAGGGCGACCGTCGCCCGGGAGAAGGGACGCATGTGCGAGCAGCGTAGTTCGCTCAGCCGCGGCGGAGCACGCCCTCGGCCTCGTCCACCACCACGGGAACGGCGGGCAGCGCCGTACGCGCCGGACCCTGCAGCACCGAGCCGTCGGCCGGGTCGAAGCGCGAGCCGTGGCACGGGCAGGAGATCTGCTGCGCCTCGGCGTCCCAGCCGACCGTGCACCCGTCGTGCGTGCACACGGCGCTGTAGGCGACGACGTCGTCGTCGCGGGAGATGGCGAGCGCCTTGCCGTCGGGCGTGTCGAAGCCGAGCGCGCCGGCCTCCTCGAGCGCCGACAGCTCGGCGATGACCGGCTCGTCGGGTGCGCTGGTGGCCTGGGGCGCCGACGGCCGCCCACCGCCTCCGCACGCCGCCAGCACGCCGGCCCCGGCGAGCGCTCCGGCTCCGGCGAGCACCGAGCGGCGGGTCGGTCGGCGGTTCGAGGAGGACGGGCAGGTGGAGCAGGCGGACGGCGCGCAGTCGGTCATGGTCCGGCAACGGTACGGGCGGGTGAGGCGTTCCGCCCGTTCACGGCTGGTAGCGGGTGCGGCCCAGCGGACGGTCGGCGCGTGGCGGCGGCGCGGCCGGCGGCGGAGCGGGGCCGCGCTGGCAGTGCGGGCACCAGTAGGACAGCCGGGCGTACGGCGCCCGCCCCTGCTCGGCGGAGGCCACGCGGGTGCCGCACCGCCGGCAGGGACGTCCAGCCCGCTCGAAGACCCAGTGCATCTCGCCGTTGCGCAGCGAGCCGGTGGTGGTCTGCTCCCAGCGGCCGCGGTTGGCGGCCATCAGCCGGCGGCCGCGTTCGACCAGCGCCGGCAGGTCCGGCACGTCGGCCACCGGCACCCACGGGGTCAGGCCCTGCAGGAACAGCACCTCGGTGCGGTAGAGGTTGCCGAGGCCGGCCAGGTTGCGCTGGTCGAGCAGGGCCAGACCGACCTCGCGGGCCGGGTCGGCCCGCAGCCGGCGGACCGCCTCGCCGGCGTCCCAGTCCGGTCCGAGCACGTCCGGCCCGAGGTGCCCGACGGCGTCGGCCTCGCGCTCGGTCGGCAGCAGCTCGACGACGGGCAGCCGGTAGCCCACGGCCTGCCACTGCGACGTCTCGAGCACGGCCCGCACCTGCCAGTCGGGGCCGCCGCTGCGCCGCGCGGCGTGCCGGTACAGGTGCCAGCTGCCGTCCATCCGGAAGTGCGTGTGCAGCGTGAGGCCCCCCTCGACCCGGGTCAGCAGGTGCTTGCCGCGCGGTACCACCTCGAGCACCTGCCGGCCGGACAGGTCGACCTCGGCCAAGGCCGGCACACGGAAGTCGCTGCGCTGCAGCACCTCCCGGCCGAGAGCGGCGTCGAGCCGCTGCGCGGCCAACCAGACGGTGTCGCCCTCAGGCACGGCGGGCCCGGCTGTAGCCGGCCTCGCCACGCAGCCGCCGTCCGCGCGAGCCGAAGGACTCCTCGTTCACGCCGCGGCGCAGCCCCGGCCGGGTCGGCCGCTCGGCGAGCGACGGCGCCGGCCCGGGCTGGCACGACGGGCACCACCACGTCTCGCGGCCGTACGGGTGCCCCTCGACGGCGTCGCGGAACTGCACCGGGGTGCCGCAGCGCCGGCACGGGCGGTCGGCCCGGCCGTACACCCAGTGCGTCCGCCCGCGCCGGGTGTCGCCGGTCGTGACCTGGCCGGGGTGGTCCAGCGAGTGCCGCATCATCCGCTGGGCGAGGCGCACGGCCGCCGCCAGGTCGACGTCGCGCACCGGCGTCCACGGGGAGTGCCCGCGCAGGTAGCAGGTCTCGACCGCCCAGAGGTTGCCGATGCCGGCCAGGCTCCGCTGGTCGAGCAGCGCCTCGACCAGCGGCCGGTCGGGGTCTGCCGACAGCCGGCTCACCGCCTCGCTCTCGTCCCAGTCGTCGCCGAGCAGGTCCGGCCCGAGGTGCCCGACGGCTCTGTGCTCCTCGCTGGTCGGCAGGAGCGTCAGCACCGGCATCCGCAGCGCGTACGCCGTCGGCCCGTCGGTGCGCAGCACCAGGCGCACCTCGTCGTCGAGCGCCCGCGGCAGCGCCTTCCCCGGCCCGACCAGCTGCCAGGCCCCGTCCATCTCGAGATGGGTGTGCAAGGTCAGGGGCACGCCGTCCGCTCCCGCGCTGAACCGGGTGAGCATGTTCTTGCCGCGGGAGGCGAAGGCGAGCACCTCCCGCCCGGACAGGTCGGCGGTCGCGTGCTGCGGCACCCGGAAGTCCGAGCCGACGACGGTGCGCCCGACCAGGCCCGCGCGCATCCGGCGCGCGAGCTTCCAGACGCTGTCTCCCTCCGGCACCTCGCCATCGTCCCCCGCGGGTGGCTGTTGCGCCCCCGTTGCACGTGGTGTCTCCTTCAGCATGCCCTTGCGCCCGGCCGCTGCCGTCCTGTCCGTGCTCGCTCTGACCGCGGGGACGGCGCTCGCGGTCACACCGGCCGCCGCGGCGGACGGGCCGGTGGCCGTGCGCCTCGGGGCGACGCCGGAGACGACGGTCTTCCCGAACGACCGCTTCACCGTCCGAGACGCCCGTCAGCTGACGGGCCTGCGGGTCGCCATGCCGGTGCCGGACTGCGACGAGGCCACGCGCAGCATCTGCGACACGGTGCGCATCCTCAACACCACCGACGGCTTCGACCTGCAGCCGAGGTTCTTCGTGCCGTTCACCGACGACGTGGACGTGGCCACGGTCACGCCGGCGAGCGTCTACGTGGAGGGACCGGCCGGACGTGTCGGCCTGCAGGAGCTGACGTTCGACCCTGCGCTCCACGTGCTGGCCGGCACGACGCGGGCGCAGCTGCCGGAGCAGGCGCGGCACACCCTCGTGATCACCCGCCAGGTGCGGGGCGCCGACGGGCGGTCGATCGCGGCCGAGGTCCGGGTGCCGTTCACGACGATGTCCGGCACCACCGAGCTCGACCGGTTGCGCCGCGCCCTGGACGACGGCTCCGCCTACGCCGCTGCCGGCATCGCGTCGAAGGAGGTCAGCTTCACCCAGCCCAACCCCGGCGACCGGTTCTCCCCGATACCGCCGGGGACGACGGTGACGACGGTCTTCCAGCCCCCGCCTGCGACCACCGAGAACATCCAGCGGATCGACCAGAGGTCGGCCGACCCGGCTGTCCTCGCCGCCCCGGCCCTGGTGCCGAACTCGGCTCTGGCCCGCGTCGGCTGCTACGCCTTCGGCAGCTACGAGAGCCCGCAGTTCGCGCGCGCCGACAGCACGATCACGCCGACGCCGACCACGAGGACGCCGCCGGTGCAGGGCAAGGTGCGCAACGGCTTCGCGCTGATCGTGCCGGCCGGCCAGCCGCCTGCGGGGGGCTGGCCGGTCGCCGTCTACGGGCCGGGGTTCACCCGCAGCTACTTCGACCTGTTCGTCACCGCCGACCTCAACGCCGGTGCCGGCATCGCCACCATCGCCACCAACCCGCTCGGGCACGGCTTCGGCCCGGCCAGCCGCATCGCCGTGCAGGGGCCGGGGGGCGCGACGTTCCTGTCCTACGGGCGCGGCAAGGACCTCACCGGTGACGGCGTCATCGAGGCGGCCGAGGGGTCCCAGCCGGCGACGGCGGTCCGGAGCGACGACGGTGGCGGTGACACTGCAGGCGACCCCTCACCCAACCAGGTGCACGGCCTGCGTGGGGGCCTGATCCAGACCGTGGTCGACAACATGGCGCTCGTGCGCGCCGTCGAGGACGGCATCGAGGTGCCCGGCTGCCCGGTCGGCGCCGGCTCCCCGTCCGGCTCCGCACCGCTGTCGCCGGACGTGACGCGCTACTACGGGCTGTCGTTCGGCGGCATCTACGGGACGATGCTCATGGGCACCGACCCGACCGTGACCCAGGCGCTGCTCAACGTCGGCGGCGGGCCGATCGTCGACATCGCCCGGCTCTCGGGGTTCCGGCCGCTGCTGGCGGCGACCCTGGGCGCGAGCCGCCCGTCGCTGCTGAACGGCGGGCCTGGCCGGGACGGCTTCACCGAGTCCTGGCCGCTGCCACACGACCCGCCGATCACTGATCCGGTGGCTGGGGCCATGGACATCCAGCGGTACCTGTCGTACGCCCTCTGGTACGGCCGCCCGGGCGGCCCGGAGACGTACGCGCCGCTGCTGCGGCTCGACCCGCGCAACGGCGAGAAGGACGTGCTCTACCAGGTGGCCTTCGGCGACAACACCGTCCCGAACGTCACCAGCGGCAACATCATCCGGGCGGGCGACCTGTTCGACCGGACGACGTACTACCGCAACGACAGGAGCCCGACCGCCGGGAGGAACCCGCACGGGTTCCTCGCCGACCCGAGCGTCTCCGGCCGGCAGCAGGGGCAGCTCCAGCTGACGACGTTCCTCGCCACCGGGCAGGTGCTCGACCCCGACGGGCCGGCCCCGCTGTTCGAGGTGCCCATCGTCAACCCGGACAACCTGCAGTGCCTGCACTACGCGCACCCGCAGACCGGAGAAGGGGCCTTCGGCGAGGACGGCGGACCGCCGGCGGCCGGCGAGTGCCCGCCCCGCCCCGCGGACGCCGTCCTGCCCGCCGCCGACGGCGGGGCCCGGGGCGACGGCAGCGGGGACGGCGGTGGGGACGCGACAGCGCAGCCGCGGAGCCGTGCACGTGCCCTTCCCGCAACGGGTGCCGCCGTGGCCCTCCCGCTGTTCGGCCTGGCCGGGATCGCCGCCGCGGTCGCCCTGCGCCGTAGACGGAACGGCATCGGCTGAGCGGGCCTCAGGTCCGGCGTCGCAGCCTGCCGCGGCTGTCGGAAGGGTCAAGGGGAGGGGGTCGCCGTGGCGGAGCCGGTCGGTCGGTCCGGCTCGGTCGCCGGGTCGGGCGTGAAGACGTAGGCGTCGGCTGCGACGCAGGCGAACGCCTCCGGATCTCCGCCGGCCAGGGCGACCACGCGCGCCGCCGCCTCGTCCAGCCGCTGCTCCGGCAGGGTCCCGCCCTCCACCGCCGCGACGAGCGCGTCGCGCATGCGCACGGCGGCGTCCGGGTCGGTGGCGAGCACCGCGCCCGAGGCGAGGACGACGTCGGCCCCGGCCGCGACGGCGGTGACCGCGGCGTCGGGGAAGTCCCAGCGCGGGTAGATCGAGCCCATGCCGATGCTGTCGGTCATGGCGACGCCGTCGAAGCGCATGTCGCGCAGCAGCGCGTAGGCCTTCGGCGACATGCTGGCCGGCAGGTCCGGGTCGAGCGCCGCGTACGACAGGTGGTTGAACATGATCACCGGCACGCCCTGGTCGACGGCGTCCTGGAACGGCAAGAGGTCGGTGGCGCGCAGCTCCTCGAGCGGCGTCTCGACGACGTCGGTGCCGGCGTGGGTGTCGGTGCTGGAGCGCCCGTGGCCCGGGAAGTGCTTGACGGTCGGGATCACGCCGGCGTCCTCGAGGCCGCGGGCGAAGGCGAGCCCGTAGGCCGAGGCCAGCTCGGGGTCGGCGCTGAACGCGCGGTCGCCGATGATGCCCCGGCTCGGGCCGTCGTCGAGGTCGAGCAGCGGGGCGAGGTTGACGTCGAGGCCCAGCTCGGCCATCTCCCGGCCGAGGTCGGCGGCGTAGGCGCGCATCTCGGCGGGGTCGTTGTTCGCGGCCAGCCGTCGGGGCGACGGCGTGTTGCCCAGCAGGTCGCGCAGGTCGGAGACCCGCCCGGACTCCTCGTCGGTCGACAGCAGGAGCGGTCGCCCGGCGGCCTGCTCCTTGATGCCGGCGGTCAGCTCGGCGAGCTGGTCCTCGGACTCGATGTTGCCGTCGTTGACGAAGATGCCGCCGACACCGAGGCCGACCACCTCGGCCACCAGCGGGTCGTCGGCGGAGGTGACCTCGGGCAGGCCCACGTGCAGCACCGCGGCCGCTCTCTCCTCGAGCGGAGCGGGCTCGCACGCCGCGGCCGGCCCGGCACCGTCGGCGCCCTCGGCGCTCGTCTCGGGGTCGAGCACGCCCCCGCAGGCGGTCAGCGCCAGCAGCAGGGCGACCGGGGCGGCGGCCCCGACCCGGCGGCGCGGAGCGGGGGACAGGAGGTCACGACGGCGCACCGGAGCGACCCTACCGGCGGGGGGCACGCGGACCATCAGGCCGAACCCGCAATCGGGATGTCCTCTCCGGAAGAAAGGGGAATAAACCGGCCGTTCGGGGGAGGATGCGGGCGCATCAGGGCGAACCAGGAGTCGACAGCGACGGGCTCCGGCCCCTGATCGACAGGTGGACGCGATGTCCGGCTCCCGACGCCCCTCCCGCGCCCTTCGCTCGCGGCTGCTCGCGCTCCCGCTCGGCGCCCTGATGGTGGGGTTCGCCCTGCCCGCCGTCGGTCAGGAGACCGACCCGTTCGCCGGTGCGCCGGCATGGGACGAGTACGGCTTCCAGGGCGAGGGGGAGGCGCGGCTGCCCGACCTCGACGCCCGTGCCGGCGTGGTCGCCGCGACCGTGTCGCAGACCTCCCTCGCCGCCGGGCTCGGCGCCACCGCGGTCCGGTGGAACGCCTTCGGCACACCGCACGTGCTCACCCGGCACGGCGGCTACCTCACCGGGCCGCGGGCCGGCGAGGCCGCTGACGTCGCCCGCGCGTTCGTCCGCGAGCACGCCGAGCTGTTCCGGCTCGACGCCGCCGCCGTCGACGCGCTCGAGGTGCTGCGCGACTCACCGCTCTACGACAGCCCGGACCTGGCCCGCGCCTACGGCATCGTCGACGAGCCGGTGCAGAACCCCGACGTCGCCCACGTCGTGACCTTCCAGCAGCGCTTCGGCGGCCTCGAGGCCGTGGTGGACGGTCTGCTGACCGTCGGCGTGCAGCGCGACGGACGCATCAGCTGGGCCACGTCCTCGATCACCGGCGACAGCGCGCTGTCCGGCGACCAGCGGGTGACCGCGGCCGCCGCCGTCGAGAAGGCCGCCGCCGACATCGGCATGGACCTCGGCCGGCTCTCCGACGCCCGCGACAGCGAGCGCTACACCACCTTCGCCGCCGAGCGCGTGCGCGGAGTGCAGCGGGCCCGGCCGGTCGCCCTGCCGACGCCGGGCGACGGCGTCCGCAGAGCCTGGGAGGTGACGCTGCTCGACACCGAGCTCGACGACCACGGCAACCCGACCGCGTTCATCACCGTCGTCGACGCCGAGGACGGTCGCATCTGGCACCGCACGAACAAGCTCGACCACTTCGCCGCAGGCGCCTCGGCGGGCTCGGTGACGCTGCCGGCTGCGTTCGCGCGGATGCCGTCCACCCAGCCGGCCCCTCCGGGTGGGGGCGCCTACAGCGGCACGACCGACCGGAACGGGTGCGGCCCGCTGCACGAGTTCGAGGTGCCCGAGGGCATCGCGCAGATCACCGTCACGGCGCAGAGCCCGGAGAACCCGAACACCGACACGGTCAACGCCGACCTCACCGTGGCGATCGTCCACGAGGGCCGGCAGGTCGCCTTCGGCGACACCCTCGGCAACCCCGAGGCGGCCACCTACTCGCCGCCGCCCAGCACGCTGCCGGGCACCTATGCGGCGAAGGTGTGCAACTTCGACTCCTCCGACCCGCCGTTCGACTACACCGGCAACTTCATCCTGTCGCCGGTCGGCACCGGAGAGGTCGTCGACGGAGGCCCGCTCGGCGACCTGCCGACCTGGCGCGTCTTCCCGGCCAACCCGCCGTTCGTCGCGGGCCGCACCCCGGCGGGCTTCTCGGAGTCCGAGGACACCCGCGTGCTGTGGTGCTGGGACATCAGCCGCTTCGGCCCGGGGGTCTGCGACGAGGAGCTGCGCAACACTGCCGCCCGCACCCCGTGGGACGTGAACGGCACGAGCACGCCGTCGTTCACCACCGACGGCAACTACGCCTCGACGGCGATCTCGGAGGCGAGCTTCCTCACGCCGGACTCGGCGCTCAACCGGCCGTTCAGCGCGACCCGGGAGTACGACTACCCGTGGGGCAACAAGTGGTTCGAGAGCTCGTGCAACCCGACGAACTTCGGCACGGTGGCCGACGACCGCAACGACGAGCAGGCCTCGACCGCCAACCTGTTCGCGATGCACAACCGGATGCACGACTGGAGCTACTACCTCGGCTTCACCGAGATCAACTCCAACCTGCAGAAGACCAACTTCGGCAACACCGGGCCGGCGCGCGAGAACGATCCCGAGCTCGGCTCCTCGCAGGCCGGCCGGCGCACGGTCAACGGCCGCGACAACGCCAACCAGATCACGCTGCAGGACGGCACGCCCGGCATCACCAACCAGTACCTGTGGCAGCCGCTCGCCGGCGCCTTCTACTCCCCGTGCGTCGACGGCGCCTACGACATGGCGGTGGTCGCGCACGAGTACGGCCACGCGATCAGCAACCGCATGATCGCCGGCCCCGACACCGGCACCGGCCCGACCCAGGGCCAGACCGAGAGCTGGTCGGACCTGATCTTCGCCGGGTACTTCACCGAGTTCGCGATCTCGGCCGGCGAGGGCGTCAACCCCTACGTGCTCGGGCCGTACGTCACCGGGGACCCCGGCGCCGGCATCCGCAACTACGCCATGAACGAGAGCCCGCTGAACTACAGCAACCTCGACTACGACCCGAACGGGCTCGGCTCGCCGCACGCCAACGGCGAGATCTGGAGCGCGGTCAACTTCGACATCCTCGAGGCGCTGAGCGCCAAGTACGACGCCGAGTTCCCGTCGTCGGACTCCGCGCTGCAGGTCGAGTGCGCCCGAGGCGAGCTGCCGGCCCGCTTCTGCCCGGGCAACCGGCGCTGGAACCAGATCCAGTTCGACAGCTTCCTCCTGCAGCCCAGCGGGGCGACCCAGGTCGACTCCCGGGACGGCATGCTCGCCGCCGACCAGCTGCGGTTCGACGGCGCGAACCAGGCCGAGCTGTGGGACGCCTTCGCCCGCCGCGGTCTGGGGGAGCTCGCCTCCGCGGTCGACGCGGCCGACGTGCAGTCGGTCCCGTCGTTCGAGTCGCCGTTGCGCGACGACGAGGCGTCGGTGCGGTTCGTGCCGCCGGCCGGCGCCAGCGACATGCGGGTGTACGTCGGCCGCTTCGAGAGCAACAGCGTCCCGGTCGCCGACACCGTGGCCGGCGGCGACCCGACCGACACCGCGCGGTTCGTGCCGGGACAGTACGAGTTCGTCGCGCAGGCGCCGGGCTTCGGGGCGCAGCGGTTCACGCTCGACCTGTCCGCCGACGAGGACCTCGACTTCCAGGTGCCGCTGCGCCGCAACCACGCGTCGGCCACCCACGGGGCAGTGGCCACCGGTGACGGCGTGAACCTGCCGAACATCATCGACGACACCGAGAGCACCAACTGGGCGTCCCTGACCTCCGAGGGCACGGCCAGCGAGGGCAACGGCGAGGGCGAGCAGGTCGCCGGCCGAGAGGTCGTCGTCGAGCTCGCCGGCGACGCGCCGGTGACCGTCCGCGAGGTGCAGGTCAGCGCCGCGCTGCGGCCGCTGGTGCCGGCGGAGGAAGAGGAGGGTGAGCTGCCCACCGACACGCCCGACACGCCCCCCGACCCGGACCCGGGCAACCAGAGCCGCTTCTCGGCCCTGCGCGCGTTCGACATCCAGGCATGCAACGCCGACATCGGTGACTGCAGCACGCCGGAAGGCTTCACGACGATCTTCGAGAGCGCCGACGACGCCTTCCCGTCCACCCGGCCGCGGCCGCGCATCCCGGACCACATCCTGCGGCCGTTCGACGTGACCGACACCCTGGCCACGCACATCAAGCTGGTCGTGCGGACCAGCCAGTGCACCGGCGGGCCGGACTTCCAGGGCGAGACCAACCCGGACAGCGACCCGCTGTTCAACCCCGACTGCGACACCACGACGCCGAGCCCGGACCGGGCGGTGCTGCGCCCGCCGGTCCAGCAGGTCCGCGCGTCCGAGCTGCAGGTCTTCTCCGAGACCACGCTCACGCCGCCCGGTGAGGACACCGGCGGCGGCGACACGGGCGGCGACAACGGCGGCGACACCGGCGGCGACAACGGCGGGGACACCGGCGATCGGGACGGTGGCGCCCAGGCCGGCGGCCGGCCCGGCGGCCAGGACGACGGTCAGGCCGTCCGGAGCGGCGCCGGACCGACGCCGGGCACGTCGGCACCGGTGCGGGCCGCGGCCACCCTGCCGCGCACCGGCACCGAGGGGCTGGTCCTGCTCGCCCTCGGGTGCATGGCGGTCGTCGCCGGCACCGTGCTCACCGTGAGCGCCCGTCGCCGCGAGACCTGAGCCGGCGTCCGTCCGGTCGGGGCGTCGCGCCCGCCGTCAGGCGGCTGCGGCGCCCGGGACCGCGGGCGGCTCGCCGGCGGGGTGCTCCGGCACGAGCAACGCCGGCAGCAGCGGGTGCACGAGCGGCCCGATCCCGACCGCGTAGACGAGCGTGCCGACCCCGACGCTGCCGCCGAGCAGCCAGCCGGTGACGAGCACGGTCGCCTCGAGAGCGGTGCGGACCAGCCGCACCGAGTGGCCGCGGGCCGCGATGCCGGTCATCAGGCCGTCGCGCGGTCCCGGGCCGAGCCGGGCGCCGATGTAGGCGGCGGTCGCGACCGCGTTCAGGCCGACGCCGACGGCGAGGGCGAGGACGCGCAGCGGCAGCCCCTCGAAGGTGGGCAGCAGCGCCAGCGAGACGTCGAGGCCGACCCCGACGAGCACCGCGTTGCTGACGGTGCCGAGCCCCGGCCGCTGGCGGAGCGGCAGCCACAGCAGCAGCACCACGACGCTCATCAGCACGACCCAGGTGCCGATCGACAGCCCGGTGACCAGGGACAGCCCCTGGTGCAGCACGTCCCAGGGGGCCAGGCCGAGGTCGGCCTCGACGAGGAGGGCGAGGCTGAACCCGTACAGCAGCAGCCCGGCGTACAGCTGCAGGAGGCGGCGCGGCAGCCGCCGGTCGGTCCGGGCCATGCGGGCGACGATGCCGCACCGTCCCCCGTTCGGTGAACCCGGGTGACGGGACGCCGCTGACGGGGCACGGAGCGGGGATGGACCCGACCAGACGACGTCCCGCGCCGGCCCTGCTGCTGGGTCTGGCGCTGCTTCCCGCCGCCTGCGGCACCGGCGGCGACGCGGCCGCCCCGGGGCCCACGCCGAGCCCCTCGCTCAGCGTGTCACCGAGCCCGGTGCCGCAGCCGGTGCCGGTGCCGCCTGCCCAGCCGACCGCCCAGCCGACCGGTGAGCCTGCGGACGGTGACCCGCCGTCCGACGACGCGGGCGAGCCGGACGACCCGGCCGAGCGGCCCTTCCCGGCCGACCGCGCCCCCGACTTCGACGGGTCGGAGGGCAACGGCCTGTCCGTCGTCGACGTGCGCACCGGATCGCACGACGGCTACGACCGGGTGGTGTTCGAGCTCGGCGGCGACGGCACGGTGGGCTGGACCGTGCAGTACACCGACGACCCCCGCCGGCAGGGTTCCGGCGAGCCGGTCGAGGTCGAGGGGAGCGCGACGCTGGCGGTGACGCTCGGCGGCGTCGGCTACCCGTTCGACACCGGCGTCGAGGAGTACAGCGGCCCCGGCCGGCTGACGCCGGGTGGCCCGGTGCTGCGGGAGGTCGCGCTGGGCGGCGTCTTCGAGGGCTACTACGACGCCTTCCTCGGCGTCGCCGAGGACCGCCCCTTCCGCGCGTTCCGGATGAGCGACCCGCAGCGCCTGGTCGTCGACGTCGCGCACACCGGCTGAGCCGTGGCTCCCGCGGAGGAGTCGCTGCGGGCCGAGCTGGCCGACGTCCGTGCGCAGGTCGGGCGGCTGCGGCGCGACATCGCCGAGGTCGTCGCAGCGTCGGAGGGCTCGAACGCCGACGACGAGCACGACCCGGAAGGCGCGACGATCGGCTTCGAGCGGGCGCAGCTGGCGGCGCTGCTCGACGCCGCACGGCGCCGGGAGGCCGACGTCGAACGGGCCCTTGCGCAGGTCCGCGAGGGCGGCTACGGCCGGTGCGAGCGCTGCGGCGGCCCGATCGGGACCGAACGGCTCGCGACCCGGCCCTCGACCCGCCGCTGTGTGGCGTGCGCCGCACAGCGCTGACCGCCGCGCCTCCGCGGTCGAGGGCTGCCGGTGTGCGAGAACAGCACCGTGCGCACCCGCCGACTGCTTCCCGCTGCCCTGCTCGCCCTCGCGCTCGGCGCCACCGCCTGCGGCACCGGCGAGACCGACACCGCCTCGGACACGACGACGGTCAGCCCCGTGCCGGGGCTCTCGCCCGGGACGGAGCCCGGTCCGACCGCCGCTCCTGCGGAGACGAGCGACGCCGAGGCCGGTGCGCGGTTCGACGGCGACCTGGCGGACAAGAGCTCGGCGGGCAGCGGCATCGGCCTGTCCGTCGTCGACGTGCGGGTGGGCGAGCACGACGGGTACGACCGCGTCGTCTTCGAGCTCGGCGGGAACGGCACCGTCGGCTGGCGGGTCGGCTACGACGACGACCCGCGCCGGCAGGGCTCCGGCGACGAGGTCGAGCTCGAGGGCGACGCGACGCTGGCCGTCGTGCTGGAGGGCGTCGGCTACCCGTTCGACACCGGCGTCGAGGAGTACGGCGGTCCACGGCAGCTCTCGCCCGGTCAGCCCTCGGTCCGGGAGGTCGCGATCGGCGGGGTGTTCGAGGGGTACTTCGACGCCTTCGTCGGCGTCGAGGAGCGGCGACCCTTCCGCGTGACCCGGCTCGACGGCCCGCTGCGCGTGGTGGTCGACATCGCACACACCGCCTGACGACGGGGGCGCTCGACTACCCGCCGGCGGGGTAGGCGGGTCGGCATGGACACCGAGCGCGCCCTGACCGTCGCCGTCACCGGACCCACCGGCACCTTCGGCTTCGGCCTGATCCCCCTGCTGCAGGCCGACGACCGCGTGTCACGCGTGGTCGGCATCGCCCGCCGGCCGTTCGACCCGGACGAGCACGGCTGGACCAAGATGGAGTACCGGCGGGGTGACGTCCGCGACGTCGACGCGCTCGAGACCGCCTTCGCCGGCGCCGACGTCGTGGTGCACCTGGCCTTCCTCATCGTCGGCGGCACCCGGGAGACCACGCGGGCCATCAACGTCGAGGGGACGCTCAACGCCTTCCGGGCGGCGGCCGCGGCCGGCGCGAAGCGCTTCGTGTACGCCTCGTCGGTCGCGGCGTACGGCTTCCACCGCGACAACCCGGTCGGGATGACCGAGGACTGGCCGGTGCGCCCGGCCGACCGGCTGTTCTACGCGCAGGAGAAGGCCGAGCTCGAGGAGCTGCTGGCGGAGGAGTCGGCCGCGCACCCCGAGCTCGAGCTGTACCTGCTGCGCCCGCCGGTCGTGCTCGGCCCGCACGCCGTCGGCGGCAAGGACGTGCTGCCCGGCCCGCTCGCCCCGATCGTTCAGCAGCTGCAGGGCCGCTTCCGCCGGCTGCCCGTCCCGGTTCCCGCGCTCGTACCGGACCTGCCGCTGCAGTTCGTGCACGAGGACGACGTGGGCTCGGCGCTGGTGCAGTGCGTCGTCGCCGCCGGGCCGCCCGGGGCCTACAACATCGCCGGCGACGGCGTGCTGAGCGCGGTCGACGTCGCGCGCGAGCTCGGGTTCCTCCCGCTGCCGCTGCCCGCCGGCCCGACGCACGCGGCGGCGAGGGCGCTGTCGAGACTGCCGTTCCTGCCGAGCTTCGCCGAGTGGGTCGAGGCGGGCAGCCACCCCGCGGTCATGGACACCGCCAAGGCGAAGGAGCAGCTCGGCTGGTCGCCGCGCTACAGCTCGCTCGAGGCGCTGCGCGACACCCTGCGGTAGGTCCCCCGACGGCCGGTTCCGGGCGTTCTGCCCATGACGACGGCTCGGGCGTGCGAGGCTGGCCTGCCCCTCCATCACCCGAGCTCCAGGTGGGTCCGCATGCGCCGCTCACCCGTCCAGGCCCGCCGGGCGCTGGGCCTGGTCCTGGCGCTGGTCGTGGCTGCCGTGGTCGTGCCCGCCGTCGCCCTGCCGGTCGTGCCGGCAGCCGCCCAGCAGGCCGTCGTCAGCTCGGCCTCGCTGTTCAGCGAGAGCGGCGACTTCATCGGCGAGGGGCGCGACCACCACGCCTTCCCGGGGGGCGGGGCGATCACGGCGAGCAGCGCCTCCTCGCTCGGCTACGTCGGGTTCGGGGTGCGCGCCGGTGACACCGGCGAGACCTTCTCCCTGGAGTTCCACCCGCCGGCCGCCGACCCCACGCTGCGACCTCAGCACTACGCCGGGGCCTGGCGGCTGCGCAGCGGGGACCAGACCCGGCCCGGGATGTCGATCTCCGGCGGCTCCCGCGGGTGCTCCTCGCTCACCGGTCACTTCACCGTCCTCGACATCGTCGGGTCCGACCGCGGCCTCGAGCGGCTCCACCTGGTGTTCGAGCAGCACTGCGAGGGCTCGGCCCGGTCGCTGTTCGGAGAGATCCGCTACCGGATGCCCGTGGCCGATGGACCCGTGCTCGTGCCCGCCGTGGTCCCGTGGCCGGTCCAGTTCCGCGGCGCCGAGGCCCGCCCGGTCTCGACCCTGGTCGTGAACCCGACAGCGCAGCCGGTCGCCCTCGGGACACCCCGGCTCGCGGGCGCCTCCGCCGGGAGCTTCCGCCTGCTCGGCAGCGGATGCTCGTCGGCCCTCCCGGCGGCCGGGTCCTGCCCGGTCACCGTGGGCTTCACGCCGACGGCGAGCGGTCCGGTGACGGCATCGCTGGAGGTGCCGACGGGCGGCGGGACGCGTTCGGCCTCCCTGCGCGGGTCGGCGCACCCCGGGACCACCTCCTGGCAGCTTCGCGGCGAGCCCGGTGACGTGGTGACGCGCGGGATCACCCGCGACTTCCAACCCCCGTCGACGACGAGGTTCAACGCCTGGGGCGACGAGTGGGGGATCGAGGTCGAGGCGCGGGACGACCGCGGCGACTGGTGGCAGGTCCACCTCGACCCTCCGGCCGCCGGACCTCCGCTGGAGGTCGGGAAGACCTACCAGGTGGACCACGCGAAGAGCGGCTATCCGTCCTCACCGACGCTGCTGCTGATCGGCCCCGGCCGGTCGTGCGACGGCGGCAGGTTCACCATCGACGAGCTCACGTGGTCACGAGACGAGCTGCTGACGCTCCGGGCCACCTTCGAGCACCGCTGCGGCTCCGCCCCCGGGTCGGCGTTCGGGAGCATCTCCTACCGCGTCTCGCCGCCGTCGCCGAGCCTGCTGGTCGACCTGGTGTCGGTGACGGGCACGGACGGCCAGCTGTGGGTGCGGCGCAGCGACCGCTCGTCGTGGACACCTCTCGGCGGCAGGCTCGTCGACGCTCCGGTGGCGGTCCGCACCCGGGGTCGACTGGTCTTCGTCGGGCTGGGCGAGGACCGCAACGTGTGGGTCCGCACCCTCGACGACGGGTGGCAGCGCTTCGGGCCGCCGGGCACCTGGTGCGACGGCCCGTCGGCCGTCGCGTCGACCTACCTGCTGTCGGTCGCGTGCCGCGGCCAGGACGGGGGGCTCTGGTACGCCCACGTCGACACCGCGCTGCCGGGGCTGCCCCGGGTGAGAGGCTGGTCGTCGCTGGGAGGGGTGGCGCTGCACGGCCCCGCCGTCGTCGACGCGACCGAGACCGGCGCGCACCCGCGGTTCCGCTGGAGCGTGGTCGGCCGGGACGGGCGACCGTGGTCCCGCGGCGAAGGCCCGGACCAGCCGTGGGTGCCGACGGACGGCCAGCGCTGTGGAGGTGTCCTGGCCGCGTCCGAGACAGGTACGCAGCTGGCTTGCCGGGACGCGGCATCGACCGGGCTGCGGGTGTTCGGGTCCGGCGGATCGGCCGTGGTGCCGGCCAGGTTCACCGGTCGGGCCGGCGTGGCCGCCGACCCGCTGAGCAGCCGGTTCTACGTCCTCGGTGCCGACGGGGGCGTCTGGGTGGCCGAACGCGGACGCGACGGCGCAGTCCGTGGCTTCGCGCCGTTCGGCGGTGCGGGCGTGGGCGGGATCTCCGTCGTGGGTGTCGCGCGCACGCCTTGAGACGGGCTCGTGCGCCGCGTCTCACGCCCGCAGGCGCAGGCCCCGCGGGGTCGGGCGGAAGCCGGCTGCCTCGAGGGCCAGCCCCAGCGGTGAGGTGAGCGCCGCCTCGCCGTCGGCCCTCTCGACGGTGAGCTTGCCGAGCGCGCCGTCGCGGACGGCCAGCGCCAGCGCGTCGGCCGCAGCGCCCACCTGGGTGTCGTCGGCGGGAAACGACAGCAGCGTCTTGCCGCCGCGCTCGACGTAGAGCACCAGCCGGCCGTCGACCAGCACGACCAGCGCGCCCGCCTTGCGCCCTGGCCGGTGGCCGCTGTCCTGCGGTGGCCAGGGGAGCGCCGCGCCGTAGGGGTTGGCCGGGTCGGTGGCGGCAAGCACGACGGCGCGGGCCTCGTCGCGCCGCTGCCTCTGCCGCTGCATGTGGAGGGAGGCGTCCCAGGCGCCCGGCACCGGCGTCGACCAAAGCGGCTCCTCCTGCCGGGTGCTAATGGCCGCGAGCGCCCGCATCCGGTCGACCGCGCCCGGGGCCGCGAACTGCGCCGCGCCGAGACCCTCGACGAAGTAGCCACGGCGCACCCGCCCGGTCTCCTCCAACACCTTGAGCACCTGGTACACCGCCGCGAAGCCGCCGGGGACGCGCTCGGCGACGACGGACCCGCGGGTGACCACGCCGTACCGGTCGAGCAGCGCCTCGGCGACGGCGTGCGTGCGCCGGGTGGTGTCGGTGTCGCGGTCGGGCAGCCGCGACCACCGGCCGGCCGCGGTGGGCGGGCCGGTGCGCGTCGGCATTCCCGGCCGGCCGCTGACCGGCCTTGATCTGTAGGGGCTGCGCTGCCGCACCGGCGCCTTCCGCGAGGAGTGGCTCGTGCGGCCGGCGCCCAGCAGCGTGCGCAGCGGCGCGACGGTGTCGTTGGTGAGGTGGCCCGACCAGACGAGGTCCCAGAGCGCGGACACCAGAGCGCCGTCGTCGAGCGAGCCGACGCGGTCGCTGATCGCCCGGAAGAACAGCGCCTGCCCGCCGTCGAGGACCTCGAGCACCTGCGCGTGCAACGGGGTGAGGGAGGCGTCGGCGTCGAGCGGAGGCAGGAGCAGGTCGGCGCTGTCGGCCAGCTGCAGCGACACCCACCCGTCGTTGCCCGGCAGCGAGCCCGAGCCGGCCCAGAGCACCTCGCCGCTCGCCGTCAGCTCGTCGAGCAGGGCCGGGGTGTAGTCGGCCACGCGCGACGGCAGCACCAGCGACTCGAGGGCGCTCGCCGGCACCGGCGCGCCCTGCAGCTGCTCGACGGCGCGCAGCAGCCCGTCGAGGCCACGCCCGCCCTGCCGGCCGAGCCCCTGCCACGCGGGGAGGAAACGCGCGAGCGCGTCCGGCGCGACCGGCTCGACCTCCTTGCGCAGCTTGGCCAGCGACCGCCGCCGCAGGGTGCGCAGCACCTCGGCGTCGCACCACTCCAGGCCGGTGCCGCCCGGCCGGAACTCGCCGTGCACGACGCGGCCGCTGGCCGACATCCGTGCCAGCGCGGCGTCGACCACCGCGACGCCGAGGCCGAACCGCGCGGCGACGTCGGCCGGCACGAAGGGGCCGTGCGTGCGGGCGTAGCGCGAGACGAGGTCGCCGAGCGGGTCGCGCACCGGCTCGGTGAAGGCCTCCGCGACGCCGACCGGCAGGGCGACGCCGAGCGCGTCCTGCAAGCGCCCGGCATCCTCGACGGCTGCCCAGCGCTCCTGGCCGGCGATGCGCACCCGGATCGCGCGGCGGGTGTCCTCGAGCTCGTGCAGCCAGACCGGCTCGGCGCCGCGCTCGACCGCTTCGGCGGTGGTGAGGTCGCCCAGCACCCGCAGCAGGTCGGCGACACCCTCGGCGTCCTTCACCCGGCGCCCCTCGGTGAGCCGCTGCACCTCGAGCTCGACCTCCGCGAGCGCCTCGGGGGAGAGGAGCTCGCGCAGCTCGGCCTGCCCGAGCAGCTCGGCGAGCAGGGCGCTGTCGAGCGACAGCGCCTGCGCGCGGCGCTCGGCCAGCGGCGCGTCGCCCTCGTACATGAACGCGCCGATGTAGCCGAACAGCAGCGACCGGGCGAACGGCGACGGCTGCTGCGTCTCGACCTCGACGACCCGGACTCGTCGCGCCTCGACGTCCTTCATCAGCTGCACCAGCCCCGGCACGTCGAAGACGTCCTGCAGCACCTCGCGCATCGTCTCGAGCACCACCGGGAAGCTGCCGTACTGCGACGCCACCTGCAGCAGCTGGGCCGACCGCTGCCGCTGCTGCCACAGCGGGGTGCGCCGGGTCGGGTTCCGCCGGGGGAGCAGCAGCGCGCGGGCCGCGCACTCCCGGAACCGGGAGGCGAACAGCGCCGACCCGCCGACCTCGGCCTGCACCGCCGGCTCCACGTCGGCCGGGTCGAACACGGCTCCTGCGCCAGAGGGTGCCGCATCCCCCTCCAGGTCGGTGTCGGGCATCCGCAGGACGATGCCGTCGTCGGAGTGCATCGACTGCACGTCGACGCCGAACGTCTCGCGCAGCCGCGCTGACAGCGCCAGCGCCCAGGGCTGGTTCACCTGCGCGCCGAACGGCGAGTGGATCGCCATCCGCCAGTCGCCGAGCTCGTCGCGGAACCGCTCGACGAGGATGGTGCGGTCGTCGGGCAGCGTGCCGGTGGCCTCGCGCTGCTCGGCGAGGTAGGCCAGCAGGTTGGTCGCCGCGAGCTCGTCGAGGCCGCCGTCGCGCAGCCGCTGCCGGGCGTCGTCGTCGGACAGCGCCGACACCTCGCGCAGGAACGCGCCGAGCGCGCGACCGAGCTCGATCGGCCGGCCGGGGGCGTCGCCGTGCCAGTACGGCATCCGACCCGGCTGCCCGGGGGCCGGCGTGACGAGCACGCGGTCGTGCGTGATGTCCTCGATCCGCCAGGCGCTCGACCCGAGCAGGAAGACGTCGCCGACGCGCGACTCGTAGACCATCTCCTCGTCGAGCTCGCCGACGCGAGAGCCCGCGCCGCCGGAGGCGGCTGATGTCGCGGTGCCTACCAGGAAGACGCCGAACAGGCCGCGGTCGGGGATGGTGCCGCCGCTGGTGACCGCGAGCCGCTGCGCGCCCGGCCGCCCGGCCAGCACGCCGGTCACGCGGTCCCAGGTGATGCGCGGCCGCAGCTCGGCGAAGTCGTCGCTCGGGTACCGGCCGGACAGCATGTCGAGGGTGGCCTCGAGCGCGCTCTGCGGCAGCGTCGAGAAGGGCGCGCTGCGCCGCACCAGCGCGGCGAGGTCGTCGACCGTCCAGGTCTCCATCGCGCACATCGCGACCACCTGCTGGGCGAGCACGTCGAGCGGGTTGCGCGGGTAGGTGGTGGCCTCGATGCCCCCGCCGACCATGCGCTCGGCGACCACCGCGCACTGCACGAGGTCGCCGCGGTACTTCGGCAGCACGACGCCGCGCGACACCGCGCCGACCTGGTGGCCGGCACGTCCGATGCGCTGCAGGCCGCTGGCCACCGACGGCGGCGACTCGACCTGCACCACGAGATCGACCGCGCCCATGTCGATGCCCAGCTCCAGCGAGCTGGTCGCCACCACGCACGGCAGCCGGCCGGACTTCAGCGCCTCCTCGATCTGCGTGCGCTGCTCGCGCGACACCGAGCCGTGGTGGGCGCGGGCGAGCTCGACAACGCCGTCCGTCGGCCGGCCGGTGCCGCCTTGACCGGGGTGCTGGGCGGGCCCTCTGACGAAGGAGGCGCCGCCCGGCTTCACTCCGCTCGACCCTTCCGGCCGGTCGGCTACCAGCACGACCGGCTCCGGCTCGGACGGTCCGGCCGCGCGCTCGCTGGCGATCTCGTTGAGCCGCGACGTCAGCCGCTCGGCGGTGCGCCGGCTGTTGCAGAACACGATGGTGGAGCGGTGCTGCTCGACGAGGTCGACGATGCGCTCCTCGAGCGCGGGCCAGATGCTCGCCCGGGGCTCCGCCCCCGCCGCGCTGCCTCCGGAGACCGGACCGGACGGCTCGCCCAGCTGCGACATGTCCTCGACCGGGACGACGACCTCGACCTCGATCACCTTCGCCGACGGCGGCTGCACGACCGTCACCTGGCGCGAGCCGCCGAGGAAGCGGGCGACCTCGTCGATCGGGCGGACCGTCGCCGACAGCCCCACGCGCTGGGCGGGCCGCTCGAGCAGCGCGTCGAGGCGCTCGAGCGTGAGCGCCAGGTGCGCGCCGCGCTTGGTGCCCGAGACGGCGTGCACCTCGTCGACGATGACCGTCTCGACGCCGCGCAGCGACTCGCGCGCGGCCGAGGTGAGCACGAGGAACAGCGACTCCGGGGTCGTGATGAACACGTCCGGCGGCGTGCGCGCGAACGCCCGCCGCTCCTCGGCGGGGGTGTCCCCGGAGCGCGTTCCGACCCGCAGGTCCGGCACCGGCAGCTCCAGCCGCTGGGCGGCCTGGCGGATGCCGGCGAGCGGCGCGCGCAGGTTGCGCTCGACGTCCACCGCGAGGGCCTTCAGCGGGCTGACGTAGAGCACCCGGCAACGGGTCTTCGGGTCCTCCGGAGGAGGCGTGGCGGCCAGCCGGTCGAGCGACCACAGGAACGCCGAGAGCGTCTTGCCCGAGCCGGTGGGCGCCACGACGAGCGTGCTCTGCCCGCTGCTGATGGCCTCCCACGCCCCCTCCTGAGCCGCCGTCGGGGCGGCGAAGGCGCCCTCGAACCACGCGCGGGTGGCAGGGGAGAAGCGGGCCAGGGCGGACACCGCCCCAGTGTCCCCCGGGGTGCCGACATCCACCGCCGGAGCGACGGTCGGGACGGCTGTCAGCCCGTGAGGCGCGTGGGCGGGCCTTCGCGGCGTTCGGCGGGCTCGCGCTCGGGGGAGGTGGCCGGCACGGCGAGCTGCGGCAGGCCGACGCGGAACAGCGCGCCGCCCCCTGGCCGGTTCTGCGCCTCGACGGTGCCGCCCTGCGCCTCGACGAGCTGGCGCACGATGTAGAGCCCCAGGCCGACGCCGCCGTACTCGCGGGTGTTGGCGGCCGCTGCCTGGAAGAACGGCGTGAACAGGGAGGCCTCGCTGCCCGCCGGGATGCCGACCCCGACGTCGGCGACCTCGACGAGCGCGTGCGCCCCCGCCGTCCGCACGGTGACGGTGACCGCGCCGCCGCCGGGGCTGTACTTGATCGCGTTCTCGACCAGCTGGCCGACGATGTGCTGCACGCTGGCCGGGTCCCCGACGGCCACGACGGGCTGCTGCGGCACCGCCACGACGACGCGGTGCCGGTCCGACACCGACTCGAACGTCCGCGCGGTGCTCGCCACCGCGCGGCCGAGGTCGAACGGCTCGCTGGAGCCCGAGTGCCGGGAGGCGCCGGCCCGCGCACCCAGCAGCAGGTGGTCGGTCAGGGTCACGAGGGCCTCGGTGCGCTCGGCGATGGTCGCGAGGGCGCGCAGCCGCGCGGCGTCGTCGAGGCGGTCCCACCGGCGCTGGAGCACGTGCACGTAGCCCTTGACGGCGGTGAGCGGCGTTCGCAGCTCGTGGCTGGTGGTGGCGAGGAACAGGTCCTTGGCCTCGTCGAGCGCCCGCTGCCGGCTGACGTCGCGCAGGGTCACCACCCGCTCGCCCGTCTCGAGCAGCTCGGTCGCGACGGCCTCCAGCCACCGTCCGCCGACCTGCGAGACCACGGGGGCGCCGGCCGCCGGGACGGCCAGGGGCGGCGCGGAGCCGAGCAGCTCGTCCCGGCCGGTGCCGAGCATGGCGGTCGCGCACTCGTTGCAGGAGGTGACGTGCCCGTCGCGGTCGAGGACGAGCACGCCGTCGGCGAGCACGTCGACCACCGCCTGCTCGTGCTCGCGCTGCGCGACCACCTCGGCGTGCGAGCGCTCGAGCCGGCGCACGTACCGGGCCAGGGTCTCGCCGACCAGCAGGCACACCGGCACCGCCACGGTCACCGAGGCGATGGCGTTCGGCGGCCGGTCGTCCCCGACCAGGAAGGGCAGCAGGTAGGCCACCACGGCGAGCGGCGCCAGGGCCAGGGACGTCCCGGGCGGCTGCGCGAGGCCGACCCAGACGAAGACGACGACGAAGTACACGGCGTAGCTGAACGAGCTCACCCCGCCGAACAGGTTCGAGACGGCGATGAGGGCGAAGGCCACCAGCACCAGGGCCAGCGGCGCACGGGGCGAGAGCCTGTCCCACGGCAGCCGCAGCGACACGACGCCGAGCGCGAGAGTGGTCAGCGCGACGGCGTTGAGCACGGCGATGTCGAGGTGCTCGCTGCCGGGCAGGTAGTTGTTCACGAGCGTGAACGCCCCGGCGGCGAGCAGCAGTCGGCCGCCCTGCTGCCCGGCGCGCAGGCGCGCGCTCCCGCTCATGCGACCAGTATCGGCAGCGACCCCGGCCGGCCTCAGCAGAACGTCTCGAGATGGCCCTTTCGGGCCATCCCGGCGGCTGCCCGGCACCGGGCTCAGGCCTGCAGCGCGTCGGGGTGCCGCTTCAGCCAGCCCTGCACGAAGGTGCACACCGGCACGACCTCGAGCTGCTCGTCCCGCGCCCAGCGGACCGCGGTCTCGACCAGCCGGCTGCCCACGCCCCGGCCCGCCAGGGACGTCGGGACCACGGTGTGCAGAAGGGCGACGCTCTGGTCGGCGGGGTCGTCGCCGCGCTCGTAGGTCAGGACGGCCACCTCGTCGGCGGCGTCGCCCTCGCGCAGCTCGAAGCGGTTCTGGCCCGGTACGTGCACGACGTCGCTCATGCCCGGTCCGAACGCGCGGTGCAGGCGATCTGTGCCCGCGGCGGTGCACCGCCGGCGACGGGGCAGGATGGACCGGAGGCGGACGAGCGGAAGGGCGATCGTGGGCTACCCGGCGCACTGGGAGGCGGACGCCGTGCTCGCCGACGGCGGCATCGTGCACCTGCGCCCGATCCGCCCCGACGACGCCGACCGCCTCCGCGAGTTCCACGCCCGGCTGTCGCCCGAGACCGTCTACAACCGGTTCTTCACGATGATGCGCGCCCTGCCCGCGCGCGACGTCGAGCGCTTCACCACCGTCGACCACGAGGAGCGAGCCGCCGTCGTCGCCCTGCTGCAGGGGCGGATCGTCGGCGTCTGCCGCTACGACCGCTACCCGGGCACGACCGGGGGTGAGGTGACGGCCGAGGTGGCCATCGTCGTCGAGGACGGGCACCAGGGCCGTGGTCTCGGGCCGCTGCTGCTCGAGCACCTCACGGCCTACGCGCGCGAGCGCGGCATCGAGCGCTTCAGTGCCAGCGTGCTGCCGAGCAACCGGCGGATGCTGACGGTGTTCCGGTCCGCCGGCTTCGAGGTCGAGCGCGAGCTGGCCGACGGCTACGTCGAGCTCAGCTACCCGATCGGGGTCACCGACGCCTCGCTCGAGGTGATGCGGTCCCGCGAGCACCGGGCCGAGGCGCGCAGCGTGCACCGCCTGCTGTCGCCGAAGGCTGTCGCGGTGGTGGGCGCCAGCCGCGAGCCGGACACCGTCGGCCACGAGGTGTTCCGGTCGCTGCTGCTGCACGGGTTCGAGGGCCCGGTGTACCCGGTGAACCCGGCCGCGCCGCACGTCGCGAGCGTGCGCGCCTGGGCCGACGTGCGCGACGTGCCGGACGACGTCGACCTCGCGGTCGTCGCGTTGCCCGCACCGCTGGTCGCCGACGCCGTGCGGGCCTGCGCCGAGAAGCGGGTGCGCGGCCTCGTGGTCGTCTCCGGCGGCTTCGGCGAGGCGGGGGAGGAGGGCCGGCAGCGGCTCGCGGAGGTGGTGCGCCTGGCCCGCGACGGCGGCATGCGGCTGATCGGCCCGAACGCCATGGGCATCGTCAACACCGACCCGGCGGTGCGCCTGCACGCCACCTTCGCGCCCGGGTCGCCGCCGCCCGGGCGGGTCGGGGTGTTCAGCCAGTCGGGCGCGCTCGCCGGCACCGTGCTCGCCGAGGCCACCCGGCGCGCGCTCGGGCTGTCGACGTTCGTGTCCATCGGCGACCGCGCCGACGTCTCCGGCAACGACCTGCTCCAGTACTGGGAGGACGACGAGCGCACCGACGTCGTCCTCATGCACCTGCAGGGGTTCGGCAACCCGCGCAAGTTCGCGCGCATCGCCCGCCGGGTCGGCCGCTCCAAGCCGGTGGTGGCGCTCAAGAGCGGCCGCGGTGCGGGCGACGCCGCGGTCGACGCCCTGTTCGCCTCGGCCGGCGTCGTGCGGGCCGACACGCTCGGTCAGCTGTTCGAGACCGCGCAGCTCCTGGCGCTCCAGCCGCTGCCCGCGGGGCGCCGCGTCGGCATCGTCGGCACCTCGTCCGCCCTCGCCGCCATGGCCACGGACGCCTGCCGCTCGGTGGGGCTGAAGGTGCCCGAGCTGCCCGAGCCGGTCCGGCAGGGCCTGCGCGGGCTCGGGTCGGCCACCGACACGTCCAATCCGGTCGACCTCGGGCCGCTCGCGCCACCCGGGCAGCTCGGCACGGCGCTGCGGCTGGTCGCCGGCTCGGGCGAGGTCGACGCACTGCTCGTGCTCGTGACGCCGCATCCGCAGCAGGACCGGATGGCCGCCGAGCTGCTCGCGGTCTCGGAGGGATCGGAGCTGCCGGTGCTCGCCTCCTTCCTCGGGCACGACGGCGTCCTCCCGCAGCTGTCGCTGGCGCCCGACGGCGAGGCGCCGGGGCGCGGTTCGGTGCCGTCCTGGTCGTCCCCGGAGAGCGCGGCGCTCGCCCTGGCCCGGGCCGCCGACCACGCCGCCTGGCGCTCGCGCGCGGCGGGCACGGTGCCGGAGCTGCCCGGCTTCGACGGCGAGGCCGTGCGCGTCGCCGTGGCCGGCCTGCCGCTCGACGGCGCCTGGCTGCCGGCCGACGTGACGTCCCGGCTGCTCGCCGCGGCAGGCCTGCGGCTGTGGCCGGCCGAACGGGTCCGCACGCTCGACGAGGCGTGCGCGGCCGCGCGCCGCCTCGGGTGGCCGGTGGGCCTGAAGAGCGCCGACGAGCGCTGGCGCAACCGCACCGACGTCGGAGCCGTCCGGCTGGACCTCGACGACGAGGACGAGCTGGTCGAGGCCTGGCGCAGCATCGAGCCGTTCGTCGAGCAGGAGGGCGCGTTCGTGCAGCCGATGGCGCCCGGCGGGGTGTCGACCGTGCTGCGCCTGGTGGAGGACCCGGCGGTCGGCCCGCTGCTGTCGCTGCGCCTCGGCGGTGTCGCCGCCGACCTGCTGGCCGACCCGGTCACGCGCACGGCGCCGCTCACCGACGTCGAGGCCGAGGAGCTGGTGCACGCCGTCCGCGGCGTCTCGCTCCTGCGCGGCACCGACGTCGCCGCGCTGGAGGACGTGGTGCTGCGCGTCGCGCGGCTGGCGGAGGAGGTGCGCGAGGTCGGCGAGGTGCTGCTCGACCCGGTGCTCGTCGGGTACGAGGGGGTGACGCTGCTCCACGCCGGGGTGCGCCTGCTGCCGCCTGGCGTGGACCCCGAGCGCGGGCCGCGGCGGCTGGTGGACCTGCGCTCCTTCTAGCTGGGCTGGGTGCTCCGGTCCCGCTGCTCCTCCTGTGACGGGCCCCGCCGGAAGAGCGCCGTGCCGATCGCGGCGAGCCCGAGCCCGATCGCGAAGAAGCCCCAGTTGTAGAGGGCGGGGTCGTCGGCGGCGTCGCGGATGTCGTGCAGGCCGAGCAGCAGGTGGAAGACCAGCTGGTCGACGACGTGGAAGGCGCCCCAGCCGACGAGCACCAGCCCGACCAGCCGCCCGGGTGCCACCTGCGCGCGACCGCCGCCGAGCCCGCCGAGCCAGGTCAGGGCGATGCCGACGACGGCGAGCGCGACCGTGACCACGTGGAAGACGCCGTCCCAGAAGACGTTGCGTTGCAGGCCCTCGAGGGTGTCGTTCGGCTCGACGGCGCTGACCAGGTTGTGCCACTGCAGCACCTGGTGCAGCACGATGCCGTCGACCAGACCGCCGATCCCGAACCCGAGCACCAGCGCGCCGGTGACGGCCAGCCGGCGGTCGCGCGCGGCGTCCCGCTGCCGGGTGCTCAGGCGGCGGTCCGCGTCCCGCCGGTCGGCAGCTTGCCGATCAGGCTGGCGGCGAGCAGGTAGACGCCGGTGGCGAGCGCGTAGTTGTAGAGCAGCTCGCGCCGCGCTTCGTCGGAGGTGAAGACGTCGCGGAACGGCCCGGCCACCGTCTCGGCCCACCCCAGGACGGTGCGGACGATGACGTTGTCCTCGTTGGTCGGCGCGTAGGTCAGGACGATGCCGAGGAACGTGACCAGCGCCAGCAGCAGGAACACCAGGCGGCTGATCCGGTAGACGACGGCGAGGACGGCCGGCACCCCGTTGCCGGTGCGGCCTGACCGCGCGGGGTCGGCGGTGCCGGTCGAGCGCGCGGGCTCGTGCTCCGGGTGGTCGCCGTCGGCGACGGGGTGCTCGGCGTCGCGCTTGCGGCCCTTGCGGCCGAGCACCCGGTCGTCCATGTTCTTCAGAGCGGTTGGCATGCGCATGCCCGCGTTGTGCCCCGCGACACGGGCCGGCTCACCCGCCGGGCAGTGACGGTCTCGCAACAGGCGGCGCCCGCCGGTCTGGTGGCCGGCTGAGACGTCGGCGAGACTGGACGGCGTGAGGCTGAGCGAGTTCTGGGCGCGGATGGACGCGCGGCTGGGTGTCGGCTACGCGCGGTCGTGGGCCGCCGACCACGTCCTGTCCGGGCTCGGCGGGCGCACCGTCGTCCAGGCGCTGGCCGACGGCGTCGAGGCGAGAACCGTCTGGCGGGCCGTGCACGACGAGACCGCCGAGCAGACCGGGGCGCCTGCGTCCGAGCGGTGACCCCCCCACCCCGTCTCGCC
>DATLGD010000136.1:0-2049 GCA_035540755.1 Mycobacteriales bacterium
CCGGGCGGCCGACGCCCGGCGCCGTCGCCCCGCTTCAGGGCCTCGAGCGCGGCGGCCTCGCGGGCGCCGCGGCGCGAGCCCCGCGCCACTACTTCTTCGCGTAGTCGCGGAAGCCGCGGCCGGTCTTGCGGCCGAGGTAGCCGGCCTTGACCAGGTGCTCGAGCATCGGCGCCGGCGAGTCGCCCGGCTCCCGGAACTCGTCGTAGAGGGTGCGCTGGATCGCGAGCGTCACGTCGAGACCGACGACGTCCATCAGCGCGAACGGGCCCATCGGGTGGCCGCAGCCCTTGGTCATCGCGAGGTCGATGTCGTCGATGGTCGCATAGTGCGCCTCGAGCATCTTCACCGCGTCGTTGAGGTAGGGGAACAGCAGCGCGTTGACGATGAAGCCGGCGCGGTCGCCGCACAGCACCGCGTGCTTGCGGGTCGTCGCGCACACCTCGAGCACGGTCGCGACGACGTCGGCGGCGGTGGTCACGGTCGGCACCACCTCGACCAGCTTCATCAGCGTCGCCGGGTTGAACCAGTGCATGCCGACGACGTCCTGCGGCCGCGAGGTGGCCGTGGCGCACTCGATGACCGGCAGCGACGAGGTCGTGGTGGCGAGCACCGCACCGGGCTTCAGGACGTCGTCGAGCGCGGCGAACAGCTCCTTCTTGACCGCGAGGTCCTCGACGACGGCCTCGATGACGAGGTCGCAGTCGGCGAGGTCGTCGAGGGACGTCGTGCCGGTGATGCGGCCGAGCGTCGCGTTGCGGTCGTCGTCCGACAGCTTCCCGCGCTGTACGGCCTTGCCGAGCGACGTCTCGACCTTCTGCTGCACCCCGGCGACCTTCTCGTCGCTGCGGGCCCGGAAGACGACGTCGTAGCCGCTCCTGGCGCACACCTCGACGATGCCGCTGGCCATGGTGCCGGTGCCGATGACGCCGATGCGCTGCACCGGGCGCGGCTCGGCGTCGACCTTGGCGCCGCTCGGCGTCGAGGCGTCGTCGACGACCTCGGGCGAGTCCGGGGCGGCGTAGGTGTAGAAGCCGCGGCCGGTCTTGCGACCGAGCAGCCCGGCCGTCACGTACTGCTTCAGCAGCGGCGCCGGTGCGTGCCGGTGGTCGCGTGACTGCGCGTACATCGTCTCGAGGATCTCGTAGGCGGAGTCGAGGCCGATGAGGTCGAGCAGCGCCAGCGGACCCATCGGGTGGCCGGTGCCGAAGCGCATGGCGGCGTCGATGTCCTCGCGGCTGGCATACCTGCTCTCGTACATGCGCACCGCGTTGTTGAGGTAGCCGAACAGCAGCGCGTTGGCGATGAAGCCGGCCCGGTCCCCGGCGGTGGCGGCGGTCTTGCCCACGCGGTCGACGAGGGCCTGCACGTCCTCCACGACCGCGGGGTCGGTGACGACGGTCTGCACGACCTCGACGAGGTCCATGACGGGCGCCGGGTTGAACCAGTGCAGCCCGACGACGCGGGAGGGACGGTGCGTGCCGGTGGCGAGGTCGGTGACCGACAGGGCCGAGGTGTTCGTGGCGAGCACGGCGTCGGTGGGCAGTAGCCGGTCCAGCTCGGCGAACAGCGCGCGCTTGAGCTCCATGCGCTCGGGCACGGCCTCGACCACCAGCGAGCAGTCCACCACGGCGGACAGGTCGGTGCCGGTGCTGATCCGGCCGAGGACGCCCTCGACCTCGCTCTCCTCGAGCTTGCCCCTGCGCACGGCGCGCGCGGTGCTGGCCTGCAGGTGCTGCTGCGCGCGCTCGACGCCGGCGTCGTCGGCCTCGACCCCGACCACCTCTATGCCCGAGCGGGCCAGCACCTCGGCGATGCCCGCACCCATCGTGCCCAGCCCGATCACGCCGATCTTGTCGAACTCCCGCGCCACAGTGCCTCTCCCGTCCTGCTGGAGCACCTTCGCGCGCTCCGGCGATCGCCGGAAGTCTCGCAGCCCCGCGGTTACTCTCCGGTAAGGGGGTGGGACGTGACGGAGCACGTGGCGGACGAGGTCAGGGACGCCGTGGCCGGGCGGGACCTCGACGGGCTCGCGGGGGCGCTGGTCGAGCT
>DATLGD010000137.1:0-9751 GCA_035540755.1 Mycobacteriales bacterium
GCGGCATGTCGAACTCGAGGCGCCCGTCGTGAGCCTGAAGAACGCGGTGCTGCTGCTCGTCGTCGTCATCGTCGTCGTGGGCGCGACCGGCGGCGAGGCGTCCGCAGCGGCGGTCGGGAACGCGCTCGGGGAGGCCGCGCACCTGGTGAGGGTCGCCTGGGACGCCATGGTGGGGAACACCTGAGCCGCCACTCACCAGCGCGCGCGGCACGAGTGCCCGGATGACCCAGAGCCTGCACCTCAGCGAGACCGTCGACCGCCCTGCGGGCGCCGTCTACGCCTACGCCGCCGACCCGCGGAACCTGCCGGAGTGGGCCGCCGGCCTCGCGGCGGCGATCGAGCAGCGGGACGGCCAGTGGGTCGCCGACTCGCCGATGGGTCGCGTCGTCGTCGAGATGGCGCCGACGAACGAGTTCGGCGTGCTCGACCACGTCGTCGTCCTGCCCGACGGGACGCGCGTCGACAACCCGATGAGGGTGCTGCCGCTCGGGAACGGCGCGGAGGTCGTCTTCACCCTCCGCCGCCGGCCCGGCACGACCGACGACGAGCTCGCGCGCGACGCCGACGCCGTGCGGGCCGACCTCCGCGCGCTCAAGGCGGTGCTCGAGGCACGGGCGCCGCAGCAGTTCTGGGACGACCTGTACGGGCAGCGGGACCGCGTGTGGAGCGGCCGCGTCAACGAGCCGCTCGCCCGCGAGGTCGAGAAGATGGCGCCCGGCCGGGCGCTCGACCTGGGCTGCGGCGAGGGCGCCGACGCCTTGTGGCTCGCCGAGCGCGGCTGGTCGGTTACGGCGGTCGACATCAGCCGCACCGCCCTCGACCGCGCTGCCGCAGAGGCGCAGGGGCGAGGGCTGTCGGTCGACTGGCGGCAGCAGGACCTCGCGGACGGACTTCCGCCCGGCCCCTACGACCTCGTGTCGGCGCAGTTCCTGCAGTCGCCGGTCGACTTCCCGCGCAGCGAGGTCCTGCGCCGTGCCGCGGCGGAGGTCGCGCCGGGTGGTGTGCTGCTCGTCGTCGGCCACGCGGCCGGGCCGCCTTGGTCGCAGCACCGGCACGATCCGGCGCTTACGCCGCCTGCGGCCCAGGTGCTCGACGACCTGGCGCTCTCCGCCGACTGGGAGGTCGTCAAGGCCGACGACGTCGTGCGCAGGGCCACCGGCCCGGACGGGCAGGTCGCCGACCTGCTCGACAGCGTCGTCCTGGTGCGGAGAGGATGGCCGGCGTGATCGGTCGGCTCAAGACGGTGGTCATCGACGCCGCGGACATGGACGCCGTGGCGCAGTTCTGGTCGGCGGTGCTCGACATCCCGGTCGTGTCGCGCGAGGACGACTGGACGACGCTCGAGGGGCGCGGCGTGCGCCTGGCGGTGCAGCTCGCGCCCGACCACGTCCCGCCGCAGTGGCCCGACCCCGACTCCCCGCAGCAGCTGCACCTCGACGTCCAGGTCGAGGACGCCGACGAGGCCGAGCGGCAGGTGCTCGCTCTCGGCGCCACCCGGCTCCAGGACCCACCGGATGCCGAGAACTTCCGGGTCTTCGCCGACCCGGCCGGCCACCCGTTCTGCCTGGTCTACGACGTCCCGGGGTCCTGACGCGGGGTCAGAGCCCCCGCTCGCGCTGCTCGCGGATGACGCGGACGACGTCGAGCCGGTTCTGCTCGCGCCACTCGGCAAGGGCCGCGTGCTGCGCCGCGGCGGTCTCGGCGTCGACCCCGGTGCGCCGCTGGTGCCACGACAGCGCGTCGGCCGCGTACCAGACGTTCGCCACCGGACGGGCACGACGGATCGCGGCGATCGCCTCCACCGGGTCCCAGCCGAGGGCCAGCAGGATCGCGAAGCCGACCGACGGGCCGCGGTTGATGCCCATGTGGCAGTGCGCCAGCACGACGGCGTCCGGATCGTCGCGCCAGGCCTCCTCGGCCCAGCTGACGACGCGCTCGAACCACTCCGGCGGCACGGCCTGCCCGGCGTCGTCCATGCCGTGGTGCAGGTAGCGGACGTGCGGGGCGCGCTCGGCGAAGACCTTCTCGTCGTCCCACTCGAAGCGCACGTCGAGCACGTGCGTGATGCCGAGCCGCACGATGTCGTCGAGCTGCTCGGTCGCGAGCGTGTCGTCGTAGGCGTTGAGGTCCCCGCCGATCGCCAGCGTGGCGGTGACGAAGTGCAGGTTCGCCGACCAGGCGGCAGGTAGCTCGCTCACGCAGTGCTCCTCGAGAACGACCGACGCCCGGGCCGGTCGCACGCGCGACCGGCCCGGGCGTCCGACGGGACGACCTACTTCACGTCGTAGCGGTCCAGCATCATGACCTTGTCCCACGCGTCGACGAAGTCGCGCACGAAGCGCTCCTTCGCGTCGTCGAAGGAGTAGACCTCGGCGATGCCGCGCAGGATCGAGTTCGACCCGAAGACCAGGTCGGCCGCGGTCGCCGTGCGCACGACGTCGCCGCCGGCGTTCACGCCCTCGTAGACGCCCTCGTCGCTCGCGGACGTGCGCCACGAGATGCCGAGGTCGAGCAGGGTGCGGAAGAAGTCCTGCGACAGCACCCCGACGCTGTCGGTGAACACGCCGTGCTGCACGCCACCGGTGTTCGCCCCCAGGACGCGCAGACCGCCGACGAGGACGGTCATCTCCTTGGGTGTCATCTCGAGCATGTACGCGCGGTCGACGAGCAGCTGCTCGGGGGAGACCTTCAGGTTCGGCTTCACCCAGTTGCGGAAGCCGTCGGCCTTCGGCTCGAGCCACTTCATGCCGTCGACGTCGGTCATGTCCTGCGTCGCGTCGGTGCGACCCGGCGTGAACGGCACGGTCACCTCGACGCCGGCGTCGAGTGCCGCCTTCTCCACCGCCGCGCAACCGCCGAGGACGATCGTGTCGGCCAGCGACACCGGCTTGCCGAAGGCCTGCCGGACCTCGTCGAGCCTCGCGACGACCTCCTGCGTGCCGGCGTTGACCGCCCACGACGCCTGCGGCTCGAGGCGGAGCCGACCGCCGTTGGCGCCGCCGCGCTTGTCAGTGCCGCGGTACGAGGACGCGGCCGACCACGCGGTGTGCACGAGCTGCGAGACCGACAGCCCGGAGGCGAGGATCTGCCGCTTGAGCTCGGCGACGTCGGACTCGCCGATCAGCTCGTGGTCGACGGGCGGCACCGGGTCCTGCCAGACCAGGTCCTCCTGCGGGACGTCCGGGCCCAGGTAGCGGCTCTTCGGGCCCATGTCGCGGTGCAGCAGCTTGAACCAGGCGCGGGCGTACTGGTCGGCGAAGTACTCCGGGTCGCTGTGAAAGCGCTCGGAGATGGCGCGGAACTCAGGGTCCTGGACGAGGGCCAGGTCGGTGGTGGCCATCATCGTCGGGACCTTCTTGCCCGGCACGTGCGCGTCGTCGGCCATGTCCTCGGGCGCCTGGTCCTTGGCCTGCCACTGCTTGGCGCCCGCGGGGGACTCGGTGAGCTCCCACTCGTACTTGAACAGCAGGTCGAAGTACTCGTTGTCCCAGCGCGTGGGGTTCGTGGTCCAGGGACCCTCGAGACCCGAGGTGATGGTGTCCTCGGCCTTGCCCTTGCCGTGCTGGCTGATCCAGCCGAGGCCGCCGGAGTGCACCGGGCAGCCCTCCGGCTCCGGGCCGACCAGCGACGGGTCACCCGCGCCGTGCGCCTTGCCGAACGTGTGCCCGCCGGCGATGAGTGCGACGGTCTCCTCGTTGGTCATCCCCATCCGGTTGAACGTGACGCGGATGTCGTGCGCCGAGGCGAGCGGGTCCGGGTTGCCCTTCGGGCCCTCGGGGTTGACGTAGATCAGGCCCATGGTGACGTTGGCGAGGTCGCCCTCGTCGAGGTCGAGCGGGTCGTCGCCGCGGTAGCGCTCGTCGCCCAGCCAGGTGTCCTCCGGACCCCAGAAGACCTCCTCGGGCTGCCAGACGTCCTCGCGCCCGAACGCGAAGCCGAAGGTCTGCAGGCCCATGTCGTCGTGTGCGACGTTGCCGGCCAGCACGAGCAGGTCGGCCCAGGACAGCGCGCGGCCGTACTTCTGCTTGACCGGCAGCAGCAGGCGGCGGGCCTTGTCCAGGTTGCCGTTGTCCGGCCAGCTGTTGAGCGGCGCGAACCGCTGCTCGCCGGAGCCGGCGCCGCCCCGTCCGTCGGCGATGCGGTAGGTGCCGGCCGCGTGCCAGGACAGGCGGATGAACAGGCCGCCGTAGTGCCCCCAGTCGGCCGGCCACCAGTCCTGTGACGTGCGCATGACCTCGACGACGTCGCGCTTGACCGCCTCGACGTCGAGCGACTGCACGGCCGTCTTGTAGTCGAAGTCCGCGCCGAGCGGGTTGGCCGCCGGGTCGGTCCGGTTGAGCACCGACAGGTCGACCTGGTTGGGCCACCAGTCGCGGTTGGTGCGCGGCCGGTCGGTGCCCGACGGCGTCGGCGACGACAGCGCCGGGTTCTCGCTCTCGCTGTTGCTCGCGGTGTCGGGCGTGCCCTGCGGGCCGGCGCTCGGGTCCCTCGGCTTCGGGTCGCTCTCGGTCACGTCTGTCCTCTCCTGTCGTGCCGGTCCTGGCGGAGCCGGCCTGGTGGTGCTCGAACGCTGGTGGTCCGGCGGTCAGTCGCCGGGTGGGGGAGCGGCGGGTGCACGCCGCGCACCGGCCCCAGTAGACGACCTCGGCCTCGTCGACCTCGTAGCCGGCGTCGTCCGCGGCGGTGAGGCACGGGGTGTCGCCGACGGCGCAGTCGACGTCGGCGACGGCGCCGCAGATGCGGCACACGAGGTGGTGGTGGTTGTCGCCGACGCGCGCCTCGTAGCGGGCCACCGAGCCGGCCGGCTCGAACCGCCGGACCAGGCCGGCGGTGGTGAGGACGCGCAGGACGTCGTAGACCGCCTGGTGCGACACGGCTCCGGTCCGGGTGCGCACGGCCCCGATGAGCGACTCGGTGTCGGCGTGCGGGTGCTCGTGCACGGCCGACAGCACCGCCAGACGAGGGGCGGTCACCCGCAGGCCGGCCTCGCGCAGTCGGCGCTCGAGGTCGGCAGGGGCTGGCACGCCCCCGAGTCTGGCACCTGATCTGGAATCGTTCAAGTTCTCAGCAGCGCGGCGAGCAGGGTGTCGTCGACGCAGTCGAGCACCGTCTCGTGCACGTGCCGGGCGATCGCCGGTCGCTTCGAGGCGTCCATCCCGGTGCCGGCCAGAACTGCGCGGGTGGCCTCGTCCGGCGCGACGACGAGCACCGGCGCGCGGGCGTGGCGCAGCTCCCGCTCGAGCTGACGGCGCGCGAAGCCGCGCATCGACCGGGACCGCCGCTGCGTGGTCGACATCGGCGCGCTGACGACGACGAGGTCGACGTCGGCGTCCGCGACCAGGTCTGCGTGGCACAGCGACCAGGCACCGCCGTCGACGTGCGGCACGCCGTCGACGACCGGCGGCACGTAGAGGCCGGGGACGGCGCACGACGCCGTCACCGCCGTGCCGACCGGCACGTCGGTGCGGTCGCGGCCGAACACCACCCGATGCCCCGTGTCGAGCCGCACGGCGTTGACCCACAGCGGGCGCTCCGGCCACGTCCGGTGCAGCGGGTCGTACACCGTCGAGATCTCGTCGGTCGGCGCGGTGCCCGCCGGCAGCGCGGCCGCGAGCAGCACCCCGGGCGGCACGGACCCGGGCCGGCGCAGCAGCGAGGTGGCCAGCAGGCGCAGCGACGCCGGGGACGGTCGAGCACGCCCCTGCCTGCGCGCGCCCTGCACCGGCGGCACACCGCCGAGGATCCGCTCGCCGTCGGGCGACATCGGCTCGCCGGTCATCCGCGGCAGCAGGTCGCGCGGCGGGAAGCCGGCGCGCAGCAGGGCCGCCGTGGTCGAGCCGGCCGAGGTGCCGACGACGACGTCGGCGTCGCGCGCGTCCCAGCCGCGGTCGGCCAGCGCGCTGAGCAGGCCGGCGTGGAAGGCGGTGCCGGCCAGGCCGCCGCTGCCCAGGACGAGCGCGACGCGGAGGGGCTGCACGTCACCAGCTGCGCAGCGAGAACACCTCGAACGACGCCGCGTAGGTGACGCCCATCCGCTGCCCGGTCGGCCGCGCGATGCTCTCCAGGAACTCCTCGGCGTCGAACGTGCCGCTGCCCAGGCCACGCAGGTAGGCGTCGTGCGCACGCAGCGACGCCACTCCCCGGTCGAACGTCGCCGTGACGTCGATCCCGTGCCGCGCGTCGGGGGATCCGGCCGCCCACACCTCGCGCACGCCGTCCCAGGGCTCGAGCCCCTCGTCGCCGAGGTCGCGGAACACCCAGCGGTTGCCGGCGTCGCGCACGGCGTCCAGGGTGGCCCGGCCGGTCGCGATGTGGTCGGCCTGGTTGAGCGTCGTCGCGCCGTCCCAGGTCTCGCGGAAGTTGTTCGTGACGACGACGTCGGGCCGGTGCCGCCGGACCTCGCGGGCGATCGCCCTCCGCAGCGGCAGGCCCTCCTCGGTCACGCCGTCCGGGAAGCCGAGGAAGTCGACGACGTCGACGCCGACGAGGCGCGCGGACTCGCGCTGCTCCTCCTCCCGCAGCGGACCGGCCCGCTCGGGCTCCATCGCGTCGATGCCGGCCTCGCCGCTGGTGACCAGGCAGTAGACGACCTCCTTGCCCTGGTCGGTCCAGCGCGCGACCGCCGCGGCGGCGCCGAACTCGAGGTCGTCGGGGTGGGCGACGACGGCGAGGGCGCGCTGCCAGGACTCGTCGACGGGCTGCAGGGCATCGGGCACGGGCACCTCCGGGGTCTCGGACGATCCTGCCCGCAGGGCGGCAACTCCGCCTGGACCGCCGTCAGGCCGCGCCCTCTCCCTGCAGGGGCTGTCGAGCACCGTGCGCCCACGCCGGCGCCGGACCGAGCCCGAGCCGCCACCGGGCCGCGTCCTCGCTCGGGCTGCGCGGTCCGAGCGCCAGCTGCAGCGCGCGCAGCTCGGCGCGGGCCAGCGCCAGCCGGACCGCGCCGCCGCGCCCGCGCCCGGGGACGCCGGCGAGCGGGGCGACGGTCGGGGACAGGACGTGCGCTGCCGCGCCCGCCAGGCCTCGGTAGAACAGCCGCTCCGGCCGGCTCAGCCCGGGAGGGGCGGACAGGAACGCCCGCAGCTCCGCCGGCACCGGCTCGAGCACCGGGGAGTACGCGCGCAGAGCCTCGGCCAGCCCCGCCTCGCTCGTCGGCAGGTCGTCTGCGCCGAGCTCGGCGGCCGCACGGGTCCAGTCCGCGACGTAGGCGTCCGCCCAGCGCGGGCCGAACTGCGACATGTCGCGGCCGACCGCCTCCTGCGCGGCGAGGAACGCGTCGGTGAACGCCAGGTGCACCCACCGCAGCAGTGCGGGGTCGGAGGCGGAGTACGCGCGACCCGCCTCGTCGCGACCGCGGACGCGCTCGTGCATGCCGCGGACCCGTCCGGCCTCGCGCGCGGCGAGCTCGGCCGAGCCGAAGGTGCTGACCACCAGCCACCGCGCGGTGCCGGCCAGCCGCTTCCACGGGTCGTCGAGGTAGGCCGAGTGGCGCTGCACGCCGGCGAGCGCGAGCGGGTGCGCGCCCTGGCCGAGCAGGGCTGCCACACCGCCGACCAGCGTCGCCACGTCGCCGTGCACGCGCCAGACGACGCCGTCCGGCTCGAACCAGCCGGGCCCGTCACCGACGGTGCCGATCTCGCGGACCCAGCCCGGCGCTCCGGTCGCGTCACCGGAAACCCGGGCACGGAAGCGGGCGCGGGCCGCGGCGGGCAGGGCGGTCAGGCCGGGCACCGGCCCAGCCTCGCACCCGGCGGCCGGGTCCGCCCGCCGCAGCCACCCGCCGTCAGGTGACCCGCCAGTAGGCGGGTTGCGCGGCCCCGATCCGTGGCAGGCCGGTGCCATGGACCAGCACGAGCAGACCGGCGTCGTCTTCCCCCGGGGCGAGGACGGCGCCAGGAGCACGACGACCACCGGCCGCGCGATCTGGGCTGACGCCGTCCGGCCGGTCGACCCCGGCCTGGCGGAGCAGATCGTGGCCGAGCGCGACTGGCGCCGCGCCTACGTCGACCGGGTCGTCGACGTCACGGCCGCGGCGACGCGCAGCCCGCACACGGCGGTCGCCGTGGCCCGCGCCGGGCTGGCCGCGCTGGCCGAGCGGATGGTCTTCGAGCGCGACGGTGAAGCCCAGCCGGTGGCCGACGCCGTCAAGGCCGGTGGCGCCGACCTCGGCACCCGGCAGGTGGCCGGCGAGGGGGAGCGGGCACGCGAGCTGGCCGTGCCCTACCGCGGCGAGGTGCTGTGCGGCGACACAATGCTCCGGCGGCTCGACGCGTGGGTGGCGGCCGGCACTGTCGAGCCCTCGTGCGCCGAGGCGCTGCGCGACGTGCTCGCCCACCCGGAGTGGCTGGACCTGCGCGACCTGTCGTTCGGCGTGCTCGGGGCCGCGGCGGAGCTGGGACCGGTCTCCTCGCTGCTGGGCTGGGGCGCGCACGTCGCGGCCGTCGACCTGCCGGAGAGCCGGCTCCAGGAGCGGCTGCTCGACCACGCTCGCGCGGGTGCCGGCACCCTCGACCTGCCCGTCACCGGGGACGGCGTGACCGGCGCGGACCTGCTCAGCCAGACGCCCGAGGTCGCTGCCTGGCTCGCGGAGGCCGCCGGCGGCCGTCCGCTGACGGTCGGCAGCTACGCCTACGCCGACGGCGCCCGGCACGTCCAGGTCGCGGTCGCGAGCGACGCCGTCGTGGAGCACCTGCTCCGCGTCCGGGCGGACGTCTCCTACGCCGAGCTCGCGACGCCCACCGACGCCTACGCCGTTCCCGCCGACGTCGTCGAGGAGGCCCGCGGCCGCTGGCGGAACCGCGGCTGGCGACGGCCGGTGCAGGCCCCGCTGCAGGTGCTCAGCCGCGGCGGCCTGTTCGCACCCTCGTACGGCACCACGGTGACGCGGGACGACGGGACGACGGTCGGGATCGCCGACGTCCTCGTGCCGCAGCAGGGACCGAACTACACCCTCGCCAAGCGGCTGCAGCGCTGGCGGGCGGTGGCAGCCCAGGCCGAGGGCATCGTCGTGTCGGCGAACGTCGCGCCGGCCACTCGCACCCGCTCGGTGACCAGCAACCGCCTGCTGGCGGCGGCCTACGCGGGCGCCGGGAGCTTCGGCGTCGAGGTGTTCGAGCCGGCGACCAGCCGGGTGCTCATGGCCGCGCTGCTGGTGCACGACCTGCGCAATGCGCGCCCGGTCGCCCACCCGGACGACCTGTTCGCGCAGCAGGCGGCGCACGGGGGCCTGTGGCGGGTCGGGTACGCGCCCCGCTCCGTGCTCGGGCTCGCAGCGGTGCGCGGCCTGCCCGGCGCCCTGCGGTCCTGAGCGACCGGCGCCACGCCGCGCCACGCAAGGCCCCGCGTTCAGTCCCGCAGCACGGCGGCGATCGACGGGCGGGGGTGCCGCCCCGACGGCAGCACCCGCTGCACCCTGCGCAGCGCTTCCCGCTCCGAGCCGCCGGCGACGAGGGCCCCGTAGGCCGCCGCGACCACAGGGGTCCGGGTGTGCGCGTGCACGCAGTGCAGGAAGACCGTCTTGCCCTCGGAGCGCAGGTCGCGCACGGTCGCCGCGGCGTCGGAGACGACCCGGCGCAGGTCGTTGTCGGCGTCCTCCTCGTCGATGATCCACATCTCGACGTGGTCCTCAGAGGCGACGCCGCGGAGCGGTACCTGCCCGGTGCCCAGCCGGCACAGGCTGACGACGGCGTCGGCGACTCCGGGCCGCAGGGCGCCGACCGCGCCCAGCAGCACGCCGTCGTCGTCCGGGTGC
>DATLGD010000138.1:0-29484 GCA_035540755.1 Mycobacteriales bacterium
CCCGCCCGGGCTGCCGGGCACCGGCACTGCGCCGGAGGCTGCGTCGACCGCGTCCCGCACCTGAAGGCCCCCGTCCGGGCGGAGGTCGGGCGGCAGCAGGTCCTCGCCGATCAGCGGCGGACCGGCTGGCCGGCCGCCTCCCGACGTGGCGGCGCCCGGTCCGAGGACGTCCTCGGTGCCGCGTGCCGGCGGGGCGCCGGGGGGACGCGACGGCACCACGACGACGTCGTCGCCGACGGCGGGCGAGCCGTCCGACGGAGCGGACGCGGACGGCGCCCGGGGGGTGGTGGGGGCGACGTCCGAGGTGGCGGTGAGCACCAGCAGCGAGGTGCCGACCGAGGCCACGAGCACCAGCGCGGCCGTGGCAGCCGTGGTGGCCGGCCCGGCGGAGGGCGCGACGACCCGACGCGGCGTTCCGACCGGCCTGGCCACGCTCTGCTCCTTCCCGCTGCTGCCTGCTGTCCTGTGCTGTCCCTTCGCCGCGCGTGACCTCGGTCCCTGCCGCCGGCACGGGTGACGTCCGCCGCTGCCCGTCCTACTCGACGGGTCCGACGCTCTTCTCCGCCTCCTGCTTCACCCGCTGCAGCGTGAGCTCCATGGACGTGCCGGCGTAGCCGCGGCGGTCCTTGACGCCAGTGGTCAGCGCGCCCACAGCGGTGACGAGCCGGCCGCGCCGGTCGGTCCACGACTCGGTGAGCAGGCAGCCGCTGCCGGTGGGCTCCAGCTGATAGCGCCAGAGCGCGACGGGCAGCCCCATCGACGTCACCTCGAAGGCGAACGCGCGCCCGGGCTCGGCCTCGACGACCGTGCTGCGGGTCGACCAGCGCCGCCTGCCTTGGACGTTCGTGCCGCGGAACCTGGCGCCGACGACGGGCCCGGCGGGCTCGCCCTCCCACCGGCCGCCGGTGCTCTCCGGGCTGAACCGGCTCATGCCCGGGAGGTCGCTGACCAGCGCCCAGACGCGCTGCGGGGGCGCCGCCACCTCGGTGCTGCGCACCACTCGCCGTTCGGCGTCCTCGTTCACGAGCCGAGGCTAGGCGTCCTCGACCGTCCTCGCGAGGGCCGACCGGGCGATGTGGACGCAGGTGTGGACGACAGGTGTGGGCGCAGGTCAGGACGCAGGTGTGGACGAGAGCGAGCCCCGCGGGGTCGTGGCAGCTGGTCAGCGCCGCATGGAAGAGTGGCTCCATGCGCCCGCTGTCCGATCCTGCCCGCTCACTGCGCGCCGCTCGCGCCCTGCCCGCCCTCCTGCTCGTGGCCGGACTCGCGATCTCCGGCTGCGGCACCGACGACGACGAGGCCTCCCCCGAGCCGACCGTGAGCGCCACGCAGGCCCCTCCCGGGACCATCGAGGAGGAGCCCGCGCCGGAGACCACTCCGGACGACGCCCAGGTGGTCAGCATCACCGTGCAGGGCGGCCAGGTGACCGGCGTGGAGCCGCGCACCGTCGTGCCGGTCGGCACGCAGGTCCGGTTGACGATCACCTCCGACGCCGCCGACGAGGTGCACGTGCACGGCTACGACCTGACCGCGCAGGTCACCCCCGACCAGGCGGTGCAGCTGGAGTTCCTCGCCGACCGACCGGGGATCTTCGAGGTGGAGCTGCACGACAGCCGCGTGGTCCTCACGCGGCTGCAGGTGCAGTGAGCACAGCGCTGAGCCCGGTCCTCGCGCACGGCGTCGGCACCCGCGCCGACCTCCCGATCCCGGTCGAGCTGGCCCTGTTCGGCGGCGCGGCCGCCGTGCTCGTCAGCTTCGGCGCGCTCGGGCTGCTCTGGCCGCGCAGCCGGCTGCGCGGCCAGACCGCCGGCGTCCCGCTGCCCGGACCGCTGCGGGCCGCCGTCGACAACCCGGTGCTGATCGGGGTGCTGCGGGCGCTCGTGCTGGCGGTCACCCTCGCCGTGGTCGTCGTCGCGCTGACCGGCCCTCCGGAGACGACGAGCAACCTGGCGCCGTACGCCTTCTACATCACCTTCTGGGTCGGGCTGGTGCCGGCCAGCCTGCTGCTCGGACCGGTGTGGGCCAAGCTCAACCCGCTGCGCACCCTGCACGCCGGGCTCGAGAAGCTCACCGGCCCGGCGCCGGCCGCCGACCGGCTGCCCGCGCTGGGCTACTGGCCGGCCGTCGTCGCGCTGTTCGCCTACGGCTGGCTCGAGCTGGCCTACCCGGAGCGGGCCCGCCCGGCCACCGTCGGGACCTTCCTCGTCCTGTACGGCGTCGTGCAGCTCGTGGCCGCCCTGTGGTTCGGATCCGGCTGGTTCGCCCGTGGCGACGCCTTCGAGGTGGTGTCGAGCCTGTGGGCACGGCTGTCGCCGTTCGGCCGGCGCGAGGACGGCGTCCTCGTGGTCCGCAACCCGCTGGACGGCGTCGACGGCCTGCCCGCGGAGCGCGGGCTGTCCGGGGTCGTCATCGGGCTGCTGGGCATCACCGCCTTCGACGGCGTGACCCGCACGCAGTGGTGGCAGACCGGTCCCGGCATCGAGGGCGACGTCGCGACGCTCCCCCCGACGCTGGGCCTGGCGCTCACCGCCCTCGCGGTGGCCGGCCTGTACGCGGCGGCGACCGCGTTCGCCAGCCGGCTCGGCTGGCGCGGTCACGACGGGCCGACGCAGTTCGCGCACTCGATCGTCCCGATCGCCCTCGGCTACCACGTCGCGCACTACTTCTCGCTGCTGCTGCTCGACGGGCAGCTGACCTGGATCCTCGCCAGCGACCCCTTCCAGACCGGTCAGGACCTGTTCGGCACCGCCGGCAACCGGCTCGACCTCACCGCCGTCTCGCCCGACGTGATCGCCGGGGTGCAGGTCGGGGCGATCGTCCTGGGGCACGTGCTCGGCGTGGTGCTCGCGCACGACCGCGCGGTGCGTCTGTGCGAGCCCGGCCGGTCCCGCACCTCGCAGTACCCGCTGCTCGCCGTCATGGTGGCGTTCACGGTCACCGGCCTCTGGCTGCTGCTCGGCTGATCCGTCACCGGGTGTGACCGGTTGCTCCGATCGGCGCAGCCAGATTGGGCCGACTGGCCTGATTGCGCCGGTCGTCGGTGACGCATAGTGACTATGTTGCTGCACCCGCAAGGGAGTGGCGACGCAGGGACACGTCGATCCGGACAGCCCTCACCGACGTGCGACCGACCTGGTCGCACGCACGGAGACAGCACGGTCGCCCAGGCCGTCCGGGGAGTGAGTGGCGAGACCGACCCGCTCGGCGCACCGGCACCGCCGGTGCGCCTGGACGGGAGCCGACGATCCGCATGGTCGTCCCGCGCCGGCAGCACCGGCGCGGGGAGACGGTCGCCCAGACCGTGCGGGGAGGCAGTGGCGAGACCGGCTCGTCCGACGCTGCCCGGGTGCACCCGCACCCGGACGACTCGGACGGGAGCACCACCATGCACAGCACACTCCGCCCTCTCGCCGGCAAGGCCGCGGCGTGCGCCGCCGCAGGGCTCCTCCTGCCGGTCCTGCTGGCCGGGCCCGCCCTCGCCGGTGGAGGCACCGGCAACGGGCAGGGCAACGGGCAGGGCAACGGGCAGGGCCAGGCCGCGCCCGCCGGCCAGGGTCCGGCGCAGAGCCGGCCCGAGGCAGGGGGACAGCAGCGTCCGGCTGCCGCGCCGAAGCCGGCAGCTGCCCCCAAGCCGGCCCCCAAGCCGGCCCCCAAGCCGGCCGCGGCGCCCAAGCCGGCGCCTGCTCCCAAGCCGGCCGCTGCCCCGAAGCCGAAGCCTGCGCCCGCGCAGAAGCCGGCGCCCCGCAAGGACGCCACCGACCCCTCCGGCTCCAGCAGCAACCCCGACGGGACCTTCCAGGGCAAGAGCACGTCCACGCCCGACCAGGACGGCACGGGCATGGACCGGGGGCTGGACAACAACGACAAGACCGGGCCCGGCACCGACGGCAACAACGGCTGCGGCAACGAGCCGCGGGAGGCCGCCCCTCGCGACGGCGGACGTCCGACCGAGGACGACAACAACGGCTGGTGCGGCGGCAAGCCGAAGGCCGAGGCCGCCCAGCCGGGCGAGCAGCCCGGCACCGCGACCGAGGAGCGTCCGGCACCTCCGGCGGGCCCGACGGTCCCTGTGCAGGCCGACACCGCCGTGCTGCCTGCGCAGCTGACCGCTCCGGCGCCGTCCACCTCGGTGCTCGACCTGGTCACCACCGCCTCGGTCACCAACGCCTCACCGCTGCCGGGCCTGGCGTCCGACGTCCGGGCAGGCGACCTCGCCGGCGACGTCCGGGCCTCCGGCGCGGCCGTCGCGGCCCACCGGCCGACGGCCCTGCCGTTCACCGGCAGCACGACGGCGCTCACGCTGCTCGCGGCCGGAGCGGCCCTGGCGGCCGGCGGCGGGCTGCTCGTCGTGGGCCGCCGCCGGGGCTGACGGCCGCCGGCACCGGCGCTACGGCTCCGTGACCACCGGTCGGGGGCCGTAGCGCCGCTCCAGCGCCTCGGCCTCCTCGACGAAGGACACGAACTCCCACAACCCCTCGGCCGGCTCGTCGTCGGGCACCGGCATCCCCCCGGGCTGGTCGCGCCGCAGCACGAACACCACCCCGCTGACCGGGGCGACGGGGCTGCGCCACACCTGCTCGACGAAGGTGTCCCGCAGGACGTCGAGGTCGGCGTCGGAGTCCACGGCGCCCTCGACGACCACCGACCCGATCCCGCTCGGGTCGCGGGTGTAGTCCATGTCCAGCGTCCGCACGCCGGGCACCGAGACCAGCTGCGCCTCGAGCCCGTCCACCTGCGCCTGCCCGCGCTGCGCGACCTCGTCGCCGCTGTGCGCGCAGGAGGCCACGGCCAGCAGGACCAGGGGGAGCAGGACCCGCCGCCAGCGCGTCACGGCGGCGGGTCCGCGGCGTTCACCACGGTGAACGGCGTCGTGGTCACCTGTGCGGCCGGACCCGGCGCGAGGAAGGCGCCGGCGCTGGCGAGCCAGCCGTGCAGCGCCGGGTCGGACGAGCCGGAGAGCGCCCGCGCCGCCGGCAGGTAGGCCTCGGCCAGCGCGTGCTCCCCGGCGAGACCGGACGCGGCGGCATCGAACTGCACGGTGACGTGCGTGGCGGACGACCGGTTTGGCGCGGCGTCGAGCCGGGGCACGACGTCCTGCCGGTTCTCCAGCGACAGCACGTGGACGCCGTCGGGCACCGGCATCCGACCGACCGGGGACCCCGCGGTGACCACGTGCGAGACGTCGAAGCTGCCGCGCAGCTCGGCGGCCGCGCGCATCGCGACCATGCCGCCCTGGGAGTGGCCGACGAGCATGACCGGTGAGCCCGGTCCGGCGCCGGCAGCGGTCAGCGCGCTCGCCACGGCCTCCACCCGGGCGGTCGGCTCGCCCGCCATGAGCTCGAGGTTGGTGGCCAGGTCGCTGACGTACGGCCGCGACCTCGGGTCGGGCTGCCAGCCCTTGGTGCCCGGGAGCAGCACCACGAAGGACTCCCGGGTCGTGCCCTCCGCCCCCGGCACCGCGGTGCGCGTGACCACGAGGCGCCCCTGCTCGGTGCCGCGCGCCGCGCCGTCGACGACGGTGAGCGCGTCGAGCAGGTCGCCGACGTCGTGCGGCGCGGTGCCCCCTCCGGCCGGACCGGCGACGACGCCGGCCCGGCCGTGCGGGTAGAGCAGCGCGAGCAGCCCCGCGCTCTCGGCCAGGGACCGCGGTCGCAGCCCGCGCCCGGTGCGCACCCGCAGGGCGACGTCGACCGGGCCGGCCAGCGGACCGGCGAGGCCGACCAGCATGGACACCGCCCCCGGCGCCGCGCCGGCGACCTCGTCGACCAGGCCGGGATGGGCGGCGAGGAAGGCCTCGGCGTCCCGGGCGGGGTCGCCGCCGGACAGCGCCGTGGTGCTCCACCAGAGGGCTCCGGCGCCGGCGGCGAGCGGCGCGAGGAACACCGCGAGCGAGCCGGTGAGGCGGCGCCGGAGGTCGGAGCCGGCCAGCGCCAGGTCGTCGGCGGTGCGGTAGCGGACGGCGGCCAGCAGCAGCAGCCCGGCCCGCACCTCGACCGCGACGGCGGTGGCACCCAGGCCGGACGGGCCGGACAGCGCGGCGGCGACGGCGGCGGTGACGCGCGCGGCGCCGGCCGGGTCGAGCACTGCCGAGCCGTGCAGCCCGGACCCCCGCAGGACCAAGCCGACGCCGCCGGCGACCGCCACGAGCTCGGCGCCGATGCCGCCGAGCGCCCTCGCGGCGAGCGCGAGGTCGTCGGCGCGGACCTCGAAGCCGCTCGCGCCGCCCGAGACCTCGACGTCGGAGACGCCGCTCATCCGGACGCTCCTCGCCGGTCCGCCAGGAGGAGCGCAGCCGCGGGGGCGACCGCGGGGCCGAGCTCGGCCGGCTCGACGGCGCGCACCGCCACCTGCGGCAGTCCGCTGAGCGGGTCGGGACCGGCCGGTTCGAGCGCGGCCCACCGGCCTCCGGTCGGGTCGGTCAGCCAGACCCAGTCGACGAACGACGCGGGCACCGCCCCGCCGGGCGTCGCCGGCTGGCCGAGGACGGTGGCCCGCAGCGAGCCGCCCCACCGACGGGCCACGGCCTCGGCGAGCGAGCCGGCCGGAGGCTCGGCGAGGTCGGCGAGCGGGAGCACCTGCGGTGCCTCCGCCGTCGTCCCGGCCGCCGGCGCCGCCGTGCGGGCCGGCACGACCCGGCCGAGCTCGTCGGCCAGCGACGCGGCCGAGAACGCGGACAGCTGCACGGACCCGCCGCCGGTGCGCAGCAGGGCGGCCCCGAGCGGCCCCTCGACGGCGACGGCGGCGGTCACGTCAAGACCGGGACACGAGGCCTCGACGAGCACGAGGACCTCCGGGGCGGCGAGCCGCCGGAGGTCGGCGGCCAGAGCCGGGTGCGCGGCCGTCCCGTCGAGCAGGCCCCGGGCGGTGAGCGCCGCCTCGGCGTCTTCGACGGGCCGGGCCTCACCGGCGCCGGCGCCGTCGAGGTCGAACCCGGGCGGCAGGGCGGCACCGTCCGGCAGCGCGGCGGCGGCGAGCACCGCGAGCTCGGCCGCGGTCAGCAGCAGCCGGCGCGGGCGCAGATCGGTCATGGCCGGCGCCGCGCGGCCTCGGCCACGACGGAGACCGCAGCTCCGGCGACGTCGCCGGCCGCACCCGCGACCGCGTCGCGCGCCGAGGCCGCGGTGCGGTCGGCGAGCTCCAGTGCGGCGGCGCGGGCGGCCGCGAGGGCGGCGAGGCGCTCGCGGACCGCCGCGGCGTGCCGGTGCATGGCGTCCGCGGCGTCCTCGAGGCTCTCGGCGGTCCGCCGCAGCCGCGCGACGTCGTCGGCCAGCGAGGCGCGGAAGGCCTCGGCGGCCTCGCCGCGCCAGTGCAGGTCCCGCCCGGTGGCGGCGAGCCGACCGGCGCAGCGGTGCACCGACGAGGCGGCGGCGGCAAGCCGCCGGGCGCCGGCCTCGAGCGCGTCGGGGTCGCCCTGCAGCACGGCGCCTCCCTCCGACGGCCTGGCCGCCCAGGGCGGCGGTGGGTCGAGCATGCCGTGCCCGGCCGCCCTCCGCGTGCGCCGGCCCCGGGCTGTGGACGACCCGGGGCAGGTCGTGCAGGAGACCGGCCGCCGGCGTCGAACTCCCCGCCCATGGAGCCCCGTCTGCGCACCGCCGCACTCACCGCGTTGGCCTGCCTCGCCGCCGTCGCCGCCCCGGTCGTGGCCGCCGAGAAGGGGGAGGCCGGTCCCGGCTACGTCAAGACCAGCAACGTCGAGCACGTGATGACGCTGCCGCTCGACACCGACAGCATCGGTGGCCGGGTCTTCGACGGCGACTTCTTCCTGCGCACCGCCAAGGGCGTGTCCATCTACGACACGAGCAACCCCGAGCTCCCGCTGCTGAAGGGCTTCGTCGCCGTGCCCGCGACGCCCAACCAGGAGCGGGAGAACATCGACACCAACGGCAAGCTGCTCATCACCGGCCAGTCCATCGACGGGATCCTCTACGTCGTCGACGTCGCGAACCGCACCACGCCGCGCATCGTGTCGGTGGCGCGCGGAGCGGCCGACCACACCAACACCTGCGTGCTCGACTGCACGTTCGTCTACGGGTCCGAGGGGACCATCACCGACCTGACCGACCCGGCCAACCCGAAGGTGCTGCCGCGCAGGTGGTTCGGGCCTGGCACCGAGGCCGGGGCGGAGCGGGTGAACGGCTCGCACGACCTCACGGAGGTCGCCCCGGGCCTGCTCGTGACGGCGAGCAACCCGGTGCTGTGGATCGACGCCTCCGAGCCGGCCGAGCCGCGCGTCGTCGCCCGCGGCGACCTGCCCGACCGGCGCTACATGCACGGCATGGAGTGGCCGCGTGGCGGGCAGGACCGGTTCCTGCTCGGCGGCAGCGAGACCATCGACACCCTCTGCCAGTCCGAGACGCTCAACGGCACCTTCGTGGTGTGGGACACCGCGGGCGTGAAGCAGGAGATCGCCGACCCGGAGTACCTGCCCGGCCTCGAGACGCCGGTCTTCGAGCGGACGGGCCAGTACACGCTCACCAAGGGCCTGCCGACCGACATGCGCGGCCAGGCCCCGGCCTCGCAGCACTGCGGGCACTGGTTCGACCCGCACCCGCAGTTCGAGGACGGCGGCCTCGTGGCGATGGCCTGGTACACCTACGGCGTCCGCTTCCTCGAGGTGCTCGCCGACGGCACGGTGGAGGAGCGCGGCTTCTGGCAGCCGCTGCCCGGTGTCTCGTCCTCGGTGTACTGGGTGAGCGAGGACGTCGTCTGGGTGACCGACTACACCGCCCGCGGACTCGACGTGCTCAAGCTCGACCGCGAGGCGCCCGCCGAGACCGACGCGGCGTCCCCCGGCCAGTTCGTCGAGGCCGGCTCGGCCGAGGAGCGGCGGGCCGCCGACCTCATCGACGCCGCGCACGACCCCAGCCACCACACGGGGCTGTCGGTCGCCGAGATCACCGACGCCTGGGTCTGCAAGCCGGTCGGCGGGCCTGCCCCGCTCGGCCGGCCCACGCTCGCAGCGGGGCTGCTGGCCGGGTAGCCGGTCAGGGGTCGCTGCAGCGGAGTCCGTCGAGCGGCTCGAGCACGACCGACCGCGATCTCCCGGTCGGTCGTCCACCGGTACTGCGCGTACGGCGGGAGGCCGCCACCGCGCTCCACCTCCGGGTGGGCGAGCCGGTTCCCGTACCGGGCCGGGTGGTCTGGCGCCCCCTCGGAGGCGACGGCGGCGTAGGCGCCCGCGTGCTCCACCGACACATCAGCGGCGTCCCGCCGGAGCCCTCTACAGCTCGGTTCGACGTCCACCCGGCCCACCGGGCTCGGGTCGTGCTCCCGTTGGGGCGGCATGCGCGCTGGTCCAGCACCGCGGTCCGCGCGGCCCGGAGCACGCCGCTGCCCCGCCCGGCAGGTCGCGGGCGGGGCAGCGGCGGGAACTAGATCGTGGGCGACGCGCAGAGCGGCACGAGGTTGCCGAAGCTGTAGTCGTACTTCGGCTTCAGCGCCACTGCGGCGGCATCCTGCCACTGCCCGCCGTCGGCGCTGGCCGGGGCGTCGGGCTGGTACTTGAAGACGTCCAGGCCGCGCTTGAGGTCGTTGGCGAACACGTACGCCGAGCCGTCGGCCTCGAACTTGTGGATCTTCGACGCCCAGGTCTCGCTGTTGTCGAACCAGCGGTAGGCCACCTCGCGCATGCCCATCGGCAGGTTGCCGCCGACCTCCGGAGAGACGCCGACGGAAGCGCCGACGAGGCCGGAGATGTCGACCACGCGGGTGCCGGCGTTGTACCAGCCGATCGTCATGAGCTTCTGCTCCGGGTAGAAGCGCAGCACGTGGCTGGTGCAGCGCAGCGACTCCCCGGTGCCGTTGCCGGCGCCGGCCACCCGCGCCTCCGGGATGTTCCAGTAGCCGACCCGCACCGGGTTGCGCTCGAGCTGGCCGGTGATGTCGTAGATGCCGACGCCGCCGCCCGGGCACCAGCCGTTGCCGGCCGCACCGGCGAACTCGTCGGTGACGGCCAGGAAGGTGCGCTCCCCGAGGACGGGGTCCTTGATCGTGACCGGGTCGGACTGGTGCTGGATGCCCAGCGTGGGGTCGACGATGCTGCTGATCACCGACGGCTTGGCCGGGTCGGTGGTGTCGATGATCACGGTGTGGGTGATGGCCGCGGCGTAGGCGCGGGTGCCGGCCGCGTTGAAGGTGATGTCGTGGGCGTCGATGCCCGTCGTCAGCCGGAGGTCGCCGAGCTTCTTGGGTGCCTCGAGGTCGGTGATGTCGAAGTACTCGATCGCCGCGTTGGTGGCCCGGGTGAGCTCGTTGTTGCTGTTGTAGAGGTACCGGCCCGAGGGGTGCACGGTCTGGTTGTGCGAGCCGAGCGGGATCTCGACGAACCGCACCAGCTCCGGGGCGTACGGGTTGGTGATCTCGACGATGAACGTGCCGTTCGGGCGGCTGGTGAAGCCCTTGTCGCGCGCCGCCTGGTAGCACGGCGACGACGTCGTGCCCGAGCTGTCGGTGACGTAGGTGGCGAACGTGCGCCCGCCGAGGTCGGGCCGGGTGAAGACCTGCACGTCGCCCTGGCTGTTGATGCACTCGAAGATGCCCGCCGTCACCGGCTTCTCCGGGTCGGTGATGTCGATGATCTGCATCCCGGAGTTGCGGACGCCGTCGATGTTGATGGTGCCGGCGACGGCGAACTCACGGACCCCGGAGACACCGCGCTCGACCGCGTCGGGCAGCCCCGTCACGTCCAGGGTGGCGAACTCGATGTCGCTGCCCTTGGCGGGCGTGCTGCTGCCCGGCGCCGGCGCGTGCGGGAGGTTGGCGACGTGCGTGAGGTTGCTGCTGCCGGTCTCGGCGACGGCGTCGGAGCCGCCGGTCGCGAACGAGATGCCGGGGAGCAGCGCTGTCACGAGCGTGGCGGACAGCAGGGCGGTGCGCGAGCGCATAGGGTCTCCTGGTCTCGGCGAGGGTGCTCCGCGTTCCTTCGCCGCGCCGGCCCGGATCCCTGCCGGCTGCCGGCCGTGCCGCGCGACGCCTGTCGTGCGCAGCAGCCGCAGGCCGCCTGGGTCGAGCCGCGCGGTTCGGCCCGGGTCCACCGGGAAGACCGGACCGGACGCCGGTCGAGGGGGATGCATGCACGACGCCGCGGCCGCGCGGCCCGAGGTCGCCCGCGCGCCCCTGCGACGGCTGCTGGCGCCGTACGCGCTCGCCGTGGTCCTCGCGTCGGTCTCGGGGCTGGTGGCCGTGGCCGTCGCCTCCGCGTACGGACTGCCCCTTCGCGACCCGGACGGCCTGGCCGGCCCCTCCTACGTCCGGCTCCCGGCGGTCGTCGCCCTGTTCCTGCTGGCCGACGTCGTGCCGCGCGCCCTGTGGCGCCGCACCGGCCTGCGCGCCGTCGCCCGGGAGCGGTGGTCACCGCAGCGGCTGGCGGTGGTCGCGGTGGGGCTCGGCTCGTTCTACGTCACCTACGTCTCCTACCGCAACCTCAAGGGCGCGCTGCCCTTCGCCCGGCCCGAGGTGCTCGACCGCGACCTGCTCGCGCTGGACGAGGCCATGGCGTTCGGCAACGACCCGGCAGCGCTGCTGCACGACCTGCTGGGCACCGGCGTCGCGGCGCACCTGCTCGCGGCCGTCTACCTGCTGTTCCTCGCCTTCGTGCCGCTGTCGCTGGCCGCGGCCCTGGTCTGGAGCCGCGACCTGCGCACCGGCGCCTGGTACGTCACGGCGCTGTGCCTCAACTGGCTGCTGGGGGCGGCGACCTACTACCTGGTGCCCTCTCTCGGCCCGGTCTTCGTCCGGCCGGGCGCCTACGCCGCCCTGCCGGAGACCGGCGTCTCGGCGCTGCAGGACAGCCTTCTCACCGCCCGCGCCGAGGTGCTCGCCGACCCGGTCGGCGCCGACGCCATCGCCGGGATCGCCGGGTTCGCCTCGCTGCACACCTCGATCGTCTTCAGCGCGGCGCTGCTCGCCCACCTGCTCGGGCTGCGCGCCGCCGTCCGGTGGGCGGCCTGGGTGTTCCTCGCCCTGACCGTGCTCGCCACCGCCTACTTCGGCTGGCACTACCTCGTCGACGACGTCGCGGGGCTCGCGGTGGGCGGCCTGGCCGTGCTGCTGGCCGGCTGGGCCACGCGGCAGCTGGCCACCAGGTCGGAACCCGAGCCGAGCCCGGCGGCCGGGTGACGCCGACCCCGCCGCCGCCGGGTGGCGGTGAGCGCCTCAGTAGCGTCGGGCCCCACAACGGCGGACGACGGCGACAGGTGGACGGATGAGGATCTTGCTGGTCGGGGCACCCGGCTCGGGCAAGGGGACGCAGGCCGAGCTGCTCAGCAGCGCGCTCGGCCTCGAGCACATCTCCAGCGGCGACCTGCTGCGCGGCCACGTGGCGCGCGAGACGGCGATCGGGCGCAGCGTCCAGGAGTTCGTCCGCCGGGGCGACCTCGTCCCCGACAGCATCGTCATGGACATGCTGCGCAAGCCGGTGGTGGAGGCGGCGGACAGCGGCGGCTACATCCTCGACGGCTTCCCGCGGACCGTGCAGCAGGCCCAGGCCGCCTACGACACGGCGCGCACGCTCGGCGTGCAGGTGCAGGTGGCGGTGCACCTCGACGTCCCGGAGGAGGAGCTGGTGCGCCGCCTGCTCGCCCGCGGCCGCGGGGCGGATGACACCGAGGACGTCATCCGGCACCGGCAGCGCGTCTACCAGGAGCAGACGACGCCGATGCTCGGCTACTACTCCGACCGCGAGGAGCTCATCACGGTCGACGGCACCCGGTCGCCCGAGCAGGTGCACGCGACGATCCTCGAGCAGCTCGAGAAGGTGCGCCCGCGGCTGGAGGGCACCGAGGCCTGACCGGCCGGGCGGCCCCATCGGGACCAGCGCGCACCCTCGTCCGGGTGACGGGGCTACACCTGCGAGGTGAGCGTGCCGACGACCTGGACGTGGGGGACGACCAGCGCAGCGGCACAGGGCTGCCCAGCGGCGGACCGGGTGCGGTGCGGCCTGCCGCCGTGGTCGGGTCCGGCCGGCTCGTCGACCGCGCGGAGTTCCTGTCCGGCGTCCTCGACACGGTGTCGGTGGGGATCGTCGCCTGCGACGCCGCCGGGCGGCTGACCCTGTTCAACGAGACCGCGCGCGCCCTGCACGGCACCGGCGAGGACTCCTCGGTGCCGCCCAGCAGGTGGCCCGCCCACTTCCACCTCTTCGAGCCGGACGGGCTGACGCCGCTGCCGGCCTCCCGCGCCCCGCTGTACCGCGCGCTCACCGAGGGCTCGGTCGAGCACGTCGAGGTCGTCATCGCTCCACCCGGCCTGCCGGCGCGGACGGTGCGGTGCGACGGACGGGCGCTGCTCGACGCCGACGGCGGGGTCGTCGGCGCGGTCGTGGCACTGACCGACATGACGGCCGCCCGGGCGGCCGAGCGGCGGCTGCGCGCCGCCCACGACGCCCTGACCCGCTCCAGCTCGGCACTGGCCCGCAGCGAGGCGCAGTTCCGCACCGCCTTCGAGCGCGGACCGACGCCGATGTGCCGGCTCGACGGCGACGGCGTCGTGGTGCACCTCAACCCGGCGCTGCGGCGCCTGCTGGCCCGTTCCAGTGCGGCGGTGCTCGGGCGCCGCATCACCTCGCTGGTGGTGCCGAGCGACCGCGAGCAGGTCGAGATCGCGCTGGCCGCCGCGGGCAGCCCGGACCTCGACGTGGACCTCGTGGAGGTCCGGCTCCGCCGCCCGGACGGCAGCCTGGTCTGGTGCGAGCTGACCGTGAGCACCAGCGAGGACGACGGCGGAGGTGCGCTGCTGGTGCAGCTGGCCGACGTCGACGCCCGCAAGCGGCGGGAGGACGACCTCGAGCGGCGGGCCAACCGCGACGAGCTCACCGGGCTGCCCAACCGGTCGGCGCTGCTGCGCGCGCTCGGCGAGCGGCTCGCGGCCGGCGTGCTGACCCCGCCGCCCGGACTGCTGTTCCTCGACCTCGACGGCTTCAAGGCTGTCAACGACGACGCCGGCCACGGCGTCGTCGACGAGGTGCTCGTCGAGGTGGGCCGGCGGCTGCGCGACGCCGTCCGGCCCGAGGACCTCGTGGCAAGGCTCGGCGGGGACGAGTTCGTCGTGCTGTTCGACCCGGTGCCCGGCGGGCCCGACCTCGTCGAGCGGCTGCACGAGGCGCTGCGCACGCCGGTGCCGACCACTGCCGGCCCGCGGGCGATGACGGCGAGCATCGGCACCGGTGCGGCCGGGCTCGGTGAGGACCCGAGCGTCGTCCTCGCCCGGGCCGACGCGGCGATGTACGACAGCAAGGCCCGGCGCCGGTCCGGCCCGACCGACCTGCGCCGTCGCCCTGGGCGCAACCCCGCCCTCCAGCCGCGCATCGCCGAGCTGCTCGCGACCGCCGAAGCCGAGGACCGGCTCGACGTGCGCTACCAGCCGGTGGTCGACCTCGCCAGCGGCGCGACCGTCGGCGCGGAGGCGCTGCTGCGGATGCGCACCCGCTCGGGCAAGGAGGTCGGACCCGACGCCTTCGTGCCGGTCGCCGAGGCCAGCGGCGACATCCACGCGCTCGGCGAGTGGGTGCTGCGTCGCTCCTGCGCGCAGGCGGCCGAGTGGAAGCGGATGCTGCCGGCCGGCACCGACTTCGGGATCGGCGTCAACCTCAGCCCCCGCCAGCTCGACGACCCCGCCCTCCTCGACCGCCTCGACGCCTCGAGGGCGGCGTCGAGGCGTCGGCCCTGGAGCCGTCCGCCCTGGTGCTCGAGCTCACCGAGCGGCTGCTCACCGCCGACACCGACGAGGTGCGCCGCACCCTGCGCGGCGTGCGCGACCGCGGCGTGCACCTGGCCTGCGACGACTTCGGCTCCGGTTACGCGTCCCTGCGCTACCTCGAGGAGCTGCCGGTCGACGTCATCAAGATCGACCGCTCGTGGACGTCGCGGCTGCCGACCGAGGGCCGCTCCGGGCGGCTGGCCCGCGGCGTCGTGCGGCTGGCCACCACCACCGGCCTCACGGTCATCGCCGAGGGCATCGAGGTGCCCGCCGAGCGCGAGGCGCTGCGCGGGGAGGCTTGCCGGCTCGGCCAGGGCTACCTGTTCTCCCGCCCGGTCGCCGGCACCCGGATCACCGCGGCACTGCTCGGCGGCTCGACCGGCGTGCCCCCGCAGCCGGGCCCTCAGGACGGGCTGCGCAGGTCCAGCCAGTCGCCGAGCATCGGGTCGACGAGCCGGTAGCGCCGACCGCCGCGGGGGCCGGGGCGCTCGTCGGGCTCGACCAGGCCGCGCCGGACGAGCAACGGACCGGCGGTCTGCCGGCTGGCTCGGGGGACGGTGCTCGACCCCGACGTGGGGCTGCCGTGCTCGTGCACCGCGCGCAGCGCCGCCCGCTGGGCAGGGGTCAGCGACTCCCAGACGGCGGTCGCCTCGTCGTGCACCAGGCTGCGGGCGGCCTCGAGCGCCCGCGCCCAGTGCCGGCCGGTGCCGACGCCTCTACCCGGCACCGCCTCGTGCAGCAGGTGGGCGAGCAGCATGGCCCGCTGCGGGTGGCCGGCAGCCAGCGCGACGAGCGGGCCGAGGGCGACGCCCACGTCCTTGCCGGTGCTCTCGAAGCGCTCGGCGATGCCGCGGGCCAGCTCGGGGTCGGCCAGCCGGGGCATCGGCACGCGCAGCGCCTGCTGGTAGTAGGCGCGGCCCCGGTCCTCGAACGCGGCGGCCAGCAGCGACGGCTCGCTGCCGGCGAACGCCCAGGCGACCCGGCCGGTCTGCTGCGGCGATTGGGTGTGGCTGCGCAGCACGCCCTCGCCCTGCGGCCAGGCGGCGTGCAGGGCCTGGAACTCGTCGAGGACGACGAACACCGGCTCGTCGGTGTCACCGGGCAGGTCGAGCAGGGCGTGGACGGCGGCGAGCCCGCCGTCGTCGTGCCCGCGCTCCCGGCGGCGCACGGAGATGCCGCTGCCGAGCAGGGTGACGCCCACCTCGCCCAGCCCGCCGACCACCTGCTCGAGGTGGCGGCGCAGGGGAGCCCGCGCCGCCGTGGCGCGCCGCCAGGCACTGCCGAACCGGGCGGCGAAGTCGTCCGGGCCGGCCAGGCCCAGCAGGTCGACGTGCGCGACGACGAAGCCGTGCGCGTCGGCGAGCCGGTGGCCGGCGGCGCGCAGCAGGCTGGTCTTGCCGTAGCGGCGGGGCGCGGCCACGCTGACGATCCGCCGGTCGAGCGCGTGCCGGACGAGGGTCTCGACCTCGCGCTCCCGCCCGATGAGGTCGGCCGGGTCGATCGGGCCCTCGAAGCGGAACGGGTTCACATCTGGAGTATGCCCACAGCATGCGACAGAGGCATGTGTACGGCATACGTGTCATGGACGGCGGCGGAGCAGGCTCAGCAGCCGCCGGCGGCGGGCGTGCCGCGCGGTCCGGGCTGGTTCGGCCGGGCCGGCCTCGGGCCGGGCGTGCGCGGGCGGACGTGGCGTGCGCTGCGCGGGGACGGCGCGGGCCGGGACGGCGGAGGGCGGCTGCCAGGAGCGGTCCGCGGCGGGCGTCATGCGGGTCCTCCGGGAAGGGGCGGGGACGGGCCCGGCCATCAGACCGGGCTCATGTCGACGAACCGGCTGTAGTGGCCCTGGAAGGCCACCGTGATCGTGTCGGTCGGGCCGTTGCGGTGCTTGGCCACGATGAAGTCTGCCTCGCCGGCCCGCGGGCTCTCCTTCTCGTAGGCGTCCTCGCGGTGGAGCAGGATGACCATGTCGGCGTCCTGCTCGATCGAGTTGTGCACGGCGACGCCGTCGGCCACGAAGTTGTGCGTGCCCACGACGGTGGCGTCGAAGACCTCCTCCACGCCGTCGGGCTCGACGCAGACCACCTCGTCCCAGAGCACGTCGTTGGTGGCGACGAGGTCCAGCCCCCCGGCATCGAGGACTGCCTGCACCGCGGGCAGGGCGGCGGCGGCCCGGCCGCCCGCCGCGGGAGCGCCGCGACCGGCGAGGACCTGCTCCACCTGCGACCACACCTGGCCCCGCACCGGCTCGGCGGTGCCAGCGGGGCCGACCGTCCGGCGGACGTCGCCGAACGCCGCCTCCTGCCAGCCGCAGAGGGCGATCTCCTTGAGGAAGCGGGCGCGGTCGTCGCGGTCGCCGACGGTGAGCACCGCCGTTCCACCCCCGTCACCGTCGCCGTCGTGCCGCTGCACGCTGATGCCGAAGCGCAGGAGCAGCCGGCTGACGTCGTCGGCCAGCGCGGGGGCCACTGCGAGCGCGGGTGGCAGCACGCCACCACCGAGCTCCCCGGCGTGCTCCCAGAGCCGGCGCACGAACGCGCGGATCTGCCGCTTGGGCAGGTGCGCGACCGTTGCGGCCTCGGCCCGGCTCAGGGTGCCGGTGGCCGCCGCCCGCTCCGCGCAGGCCAGCACGTCGGCGTCGCCCGAGGCCTGCTCGGTCTCCGGGGCCGGGACGTGCCGCGGGACGGCGACGCGCTGCCCGGTGTCGAGCGCCCCCAGCGGCAGCCAGCCCTCCGGCGTCAGCAGGGGGTGGTTCGCCGTCGCACGGACGGTCTTGCCCGAGGCCAGGCGCAGCCGGAAGAGCGGCTTCACGCCGGTGCTGAACACGTGGGTGAGGTGCCGCCGCACGTACCGCAGGGAGGGGTCCAGCGACCAGACCGGGACGTCCCGGGCGCCGTCGGCGTACAGCTCGCCGAGCGTCACCTCGGCGCCGGTGTCGGCGCGCAGCACGCGGGTCGACGCGGGCAGGCAGCCCGACTCGCGGAGGTCGGACAGCTGCGGCTTCTTGTCGGTGCGCTGCTCGGCGCCGCGGTTGAGCTGGCTCATCGCGATGACCGGCACCTCGAGCTCCTTGGCGAGCAGCTTGAGCGCGCGCGAGAGCTCGGACACCTCCTGCTGGCGGCTCTCGGCCTTGCGGTTGCCGCTCATCAGCTGCAGGTAGTCGATGACGACCAGCTGCAGCCGGTGCCGCTGCTTGAGGCGCCGGGCCTTGGCCCGGATCTCCATCATCGTCAGGTTCGGGCTGTCGTCGATGTAGAGCGGCGCCTCCGACACCTGGCCCATCCGGGTCGCGAGGCGGGTCCAGTCGTCGTCAGTCATGGTGCCCGAGCGCATGTGGTGGAGCGGCACCCGCGCCTCCGCGGACAGCAGGCGCATGGTGATCTCGGTCTTGCTCATCTCCAGGCTGAAGATCGCCGAGGTGTGGCCATGCTTGATCGACGCGCTCCGGGCGATGTCGAGCCCCATCGTCGAGTTGTGCGTCGGCACCATCGCTCGGGTGGCCAGGTACAGGTGGTCGTCGTTGTCGACCTGCACGCACCGGACCGGCACGCTCTCGACCGGCTCGACGGCCGTGACGTACCGCACCCGCGTGCGTGCGGGCGCGTGCCGCAGCCGCTCCTTGTGCAGCAGGTTCTTGCGCTCCAGCCGGAACACCGGCTCGTCGGTGGTGAAGGTGAGGGTGAAGGCGGTCGAGGACGCCTCGCTGCGGCCGCGGACCCGCCTGGTGCTCGTCGCGCACCGGTAGCCGAGGCTGACGACGAGCTCGGCGACGTCCTGCGCGAGGCGCGGCGACGTCGTCGTGTACTGGCACGAGCCGGTGGCGTGCACCGTGCCGTCGGTGTCGAGCAGGCCGGCCAGCAGCGCACGACGCTGGGCGGCGCTGCCCCGCAGGTACTCCACCGGGATGCGCTTGTCGCCGAGGAGGTCCAGGTCGTGCAGTGGGGCCTGCTCGGCGTCGACGACCAGCCCCTCCGCCTCGAGGTGCATGACGATCTCGGGATCGGCTGTCGGAAGCCGGGCGCCGGCGCTGTGCCCATCCCCCAGCCACACGCCGAGCACGTACGGCGGCAGGGGGAGGTCGCGATCGGGGAGGTCGAGCGGTGCGGTGGTGGTCACCGAGTGGTTCAGCCTGCGGTCCGCAGTGCGGCAGTGCACGGTGCGGGCGAGCTCGGCCGTGGTGCGCACGGCCGGGGCGCCGGTGCGGGACCGCCGGGCCGCCCGGTCGGACGTGAGCCACTGGTGGTCGGCATCGGCGACGACGGCGGTGCCGTCGCTGAACGACACCCGGTAGCAGGGCCGGCCGTGCATCACGCCGGTGGCGGCGACGACGGTGGTGGGGCGCCCGTCGGCGCCGAGCAGCCGGTCACCCACCTCGACCTCGCCCATGGTGGTCCATCCCGCCGGGGTGGGCAGCGGGGTGTCGAGGGCGAGGGCCTTCCCGAGACCGGGACGCCCCGCGATGACGATGAGCTGCCCCGGGTGCAGGCCGTTGGTGAGCTTGTCGAGGTCGGCGAAGCCGGTGGGGACGCCGGCCATGCCACCGCCGCGGCCGCTGATCGCCTCGAGCTCGTCCATCGTCGGCGTCATGAGGTGCTCGAGGAGCGTGTAGTCCTCGGCCGTGCGCCGCTCGGTGACCTCGTACACCGCCTGCTGCGCCCGGTCGACGATGTCGTCGACCTCGCCGGCGCCGCCGGTGCCGTAGCCGAGCTGGACGATGCGGGTGCCGGCCTCGACCAGGCGGCGCAGCACCGCCTGCTCGGCGACGATGCGGGCGTAGAAGCCGGCGTTGGCCGCCGTCGGCACGCTGGCGAGCAGCGTGTGCAGGTACGGCGCGCCGCCGATGCGGCCGATCTCGCCGCGACGGGTGAGCTCGGCCGAGACGGTGACGGCGTCGGCCGGCTCGCCGCGGCCGTACAGGTCGACGACGACGTCGAAGACGGTCTGGTGCGCCGGCTTGTAGAAGTCGTTGCCGCGCACCACCTCGACGACGTCGGCGATGGCGTCCTTGCTCATCAGCATGCCGCCGAGCACGGACTGCTCGGCGGCGACGTCCTGCGGCGGCGTGCGCTCGAACTCCGGCGCCGGCCGGCTGACCCCGGGGAAGTCGACGACGCCCTCGGACACCCGGCACCTCCGCTCACCTGCCCGGCTCGTTGCCGGGCAGGTGCAGTTGTAGCGCCCCGCACCGACGCTTCTCGACGTGTCGCGCGCGTCGCTCCGGGCGGCCTGTGCACGCCGCTGGGGAGCGGGTGTGGACGAGGCGGGGTGTCGCTGTGGACCGCCTGTTCCGGACCTGTGGACCGGGGAGCCGCTCGACCCGGCAGGCCCGCGCGCCACCTGCCCACACCTGTGTGCACCGCCTGTGGACAGACGAAGTCGCGGGCCCGCGCCCGTCGACCGAGCAGGCCGCGGCCCGGATCTCCGAGCGGGTGGTGGTCGAGCGGAGGTCAGCGTCGGCGGGTGCGCAGCACCGCGACCACGAAGGCCACGGCAGAGACGCCGAACAGCACGCCCGTGACGGTCAGCCAGCGACTCAGGTAGACGTCCTGGGCCAGACCGGCCTTGGCGGCGTAGACGCCTTCTGAGCGGGTGAGGATCGACGGGGCGAACATCAGCAGCAGCAGCATCGACAGCAGCAGCGGCACCCGCACGAAGTTCAGCGGCGAGACGCCCGCCGCGCGCAGTCGCCGGGTCGCGGCCTGCAGTCCCCGGTCGGCCAGCGCCATCAGGGGGCCGAGGACCAGGTCCCAGACCAGGGCGACGCCGACGAACCACACCGCGATGCGGAACAGCGCGGGGTTGCCGATCAGCCGGCTGACGACGAACGCCGTCGCCGCGAGCAGCAGGACCAGGACGGCCAGGTGCCACGGCCGGGCGCCGTAGAGCCGCGTGAACCGGCTGTCGCGGGCACGGGCCTGCTCGACCTCGTGCTCCTCCTGCGTCTCGCGCGAGCGCTGGCTCATGCCGGCCTCCCGCCGAAGGTGACGGTGTCGAGCCACTTGGTGTTCCGCACACCTGGAGCGGCCGGGATGATCAACCGGGCCGGGAAGCCGTGGTCGAGCGACAGGTCGGCCCCGTTCACGCGCAGGGCGACCATCGTGCGCGGCTCGCGCAGCTGGCGACCGGTGATCGACATCGTCCCGAAGGCCCCGCCCTGCTGCAGGGACTCGAGGAACACCTCCTCGACGTCGAGGCCGCCGACCAGCGCTGCGAGGTCCCGCAGCGGCACCCCCGTCCAGACCTGCGAGGTCGACCAGCCCTCCACGCACGCGATCGGCAGCTCGTGGGTCGCCAGCTCCATCGCGAGCAGGTCGCCACGGGTCAGCTGCGCCCGCTCGCCGCCGGGGCCGACGAGCGACAGCCGCCAGCTCGCCCGGGTCCGGGTCTCCTCGATGCCGGCGTCGACGAACGTGGTGTTGACCTGGAAGTCGTTCGGGCCGTCGCCGCGCACCTGACCGCGAGGGGCGAGCAGCGCCGTGCCGCGCAGCGGGTCGACGCTCTGACCGACCGTCAGGGCGAACACGGTCACCGAGGCGCCGCCGGTCAGGGCCAGCGCGCCGCGCCGCGAGATCGTCGGATCGGCCGGCTCGGGCGGCGACAGCAGGTCGGGGTCCGGGGGCTCGGGCACGGTCTCGGCCAGCGGCGTCCGCATCTCCTGGCGGAAGGAGCGCGCCCGCAGCGCCCGCACGAGGGTCGGCATCTTGATCGCCACGTGCGCCGTGAAGGCGGCGATGAAGACCCAGGCCCCGAAGAAGTGCCCGGTGTAGAACGAGAAGCCCCAGGCGTAGTCGTACTGGATGTTCATGACGCCGGTGACCAGCTGGAACAGCGTGCTGGCCACGATGAGCAGGATGCTGATCCGCTCGACCGCCTGGGCCGGGCTGCGCACCGGCGGCCACTCGAACAGCTTGGGCGCGACGGACCAGAGCTTGGCCAGCACGATCGGGACGAGGGCCAGCCCGAGCAGCACGTGGGTGCCCTGGTTGACCCGGTACAGCCAGGCCGGCGACGTCGGCCAGGCGAACAGGTCGGCGTAGGCGCCGAGCAGGCCGCGGCCGGGGTTCTGCTCGTTGCTGCCACCGAGGCTCGGGTCGTAGGCCGCGTGCGAGGCCAGCCCGGTCAGGATGACGACGGGGAAGCCGACGAGCAGCACCAGGCCGAGCACGGCGGTCAGCCACTGGCCGCGGATCGGGCTGGTCCAGGCGCGGCGGTCGAAGGGGCCCCCCGGACCGCGGCGGTACAGCGCCAGCGCGCGGTGGCGCAGCGAGCTCGTCATAAGGGTCCTGTCGTCGGAGGTCTGCATGGTCCTTCGCCCGAGGCGTCGCAGCGGATCGCCCTGCCGGGATCAGAGGTGTCCCGTGTCACCCGACCGAACCGATCGGCCACCTGGCCCGAAAGTCCCACTGAAAACCCCGGAGCGGGCCCACCTCCCGCCCATCGTCCTGACCCAAGGAGCACCATGTTCTCCCTCAAGAAGCGCACCGCCTCGGTGGCCCTCGTGGCCGGCCTGGCCCTCACGATGGCCGCCTGCGGCGGCAACGACGACACGGCCGCCGGCGGCAACGGCGGCGCCGAGACCACGCAGGCCTCGCCCGAGCCCGCTGCCCAGATCGACCAGCTGTCCGGCGAGCAGACCGCGGTCGTCCTCGACCCGAGCTTCCTCGAGGGCATCACCGGCCTGGGCCTGACCCCCGGCATGCTCGGTGGTGGCACGCTCGACGCCGACACCGGCACCATCGCCTTCCCGATCACCGGCGGCAACGTCACGTACTTCGACCCGGCCTCCGGCGTCGACCCGTACGTGCAGGGGATCATCCTCCACGAGGGCTCCGGCCTGTCGCTGACCGGCGCGAACGGCACCGTCGTCGAGCTCGAGAACTTCGAGGTCGACCCGGAGCAGTCGCTGCTGTTCGGCAAGGTCACCGTCGACGGCGAGGTCTTCGCCGAGCGCGCCGACCTGTTCTTCCTCGACGGCAGCACGCTGAACCCGCTGCGCCCCGGTGACGCCCCCGACACCGCCGTCCTGCAGGGCACCACGGTCAGCCTGACCGAGACCGCCGCGAACGCCCTGAACATGGTGTTCGAGACCGACGCCCTGTCGGAGTTCTTCCTCGTCGGCGTCGCGGAGATCACCGTCAACACCGCCGCCTAGTCGACCCCCGCACCACCGGGCAGGGCCCGGCCGCCTTCTGGCGGCCGGGCCCTGTCGCGTGCGGGGCCGTCGGATGCGGGGCGGGGCCGGACCATCATCCACCTGGCGGCCCGCACACGGGGCCGCCCGCGTGCGGGCAGCGACGGCGGGCAGGCAGACCGGACAGGCGGAGGCCGGAACGGCCACCGAGGCTCAGGCGGAGCCGCGGTGCGCGCCATGCGGAGCGGCTGCCGCAGCCCCCGCCCGCCGGCGCCGCCAGGCGTCGAGCAGCACCAGCGCCAGCGCCAGCAGGTAGCCGGCGCTCCCCACCTGGGTCGTCGTCTCCGAGGGCCCGCGGTCGATCACGACGAAGAACACCGGGTAGGCCAGTGCCGGCACGACGAACCACACCGGGCGGGCGGCGAGCGCCGCGAGGGCGACCAGGGGCAGTCCGTACCAGGGCTGCACCGGGCTGCCGAGCAGCAGCGCGGCGCCGAGCAGCAGGCACGCCGCCGGAGCCAGCTCCACACCGACGGCGCCCGGGCTCTCGAACCGGGTCCGCCGGGCCACGAGCAGCACCCGGACGGCGACCGCCACCGCCGCCAGGGCGACGCCGGCCGTGGCGACGAGGTCGGGCAGCCCGAGCGGCGCGAGGAGCAGGAAGCGCCCGCCGGTGTACTCCTCCTCCTCGAGGTAGCCGGGCAGGAAGCCGAGCACGTCGCCGCCGGTGGCCAGCACGTGCGGCAGGTAGCTGACGGCGCAGACGGCGACGAACGCCGTCCCCACCCGCAGCGGGCGGCGCGCGAGCAGCACCGGGAGCAGCAGGGCGGGGTAGAGCTTGACCATCGCCGCCGCGCCGAGCGCCGCCCCCGAGGCGGCCGGCCGCCGACCGGCCAGCGCCACCGCCAGCACCACGAAGAAGGTGGCCAGGCCGTCGACGTGAGCGTTCTGGACGCCCTCGAGCACGGCCACCGGGCTCCAGGCGAACGCGGCCACCCAGCGCGGATCGCGGCCGCTGCGCACCAGCACCAGCCAGAGCAGGACGCACGTGCCGACGTCGGGAACCAGCGCCACGACCTGCCAGCCGAGGTCGCGCAGTTGCGAAGCACCGGCGAGGTGCCCGGCGAGGAACCAGGCCTGCGCCACCGGCGGGTAGATCGTGCGCACGTCCGGCCGGTTGATGCGGGTGCAGTCGTCGCCGCGGCGGATCAGCTCGCAGGTGTCGCCGCCCTCGACGGCGTCCGGGAACAGCCAGTCGGTGCGGCGGTCGGCGAGCGCCTCGACGTCGCCGGCCTCCGCAGGCGCGTACCGGTAGGGGCTGACGCCGGCCGCCTGCACCGAGCCGTCCCAGGCGTAGCGGTAGAGGTCGTCCGACAGCGGCACGACGACGGTCATCGCGGCGATCCGCAGCGCCGCCCCGCCGAGCAGGACGACGACGAGCAGCTGCCGACCGGTCAGGCCGGCCCGCAGCAGGCAGGCCAGGGCGACCGCCCAGGCGACCCACATGCCGCCGATGTCGGCGAGCAGGGCCCAGGTCTCGCCGAGGACGCTGCCCCGCCGGGTCGTGGAGAAGGCCAGGGACGTGGCCGCCGCGAGGGCGAGCACGACGCCGGCGGCCCACCAGCGCGTGCGGCCGGCGTCCGGCGCCTGAGGATCGGCCACGCAGGCAGTGTCGCCGTCACCGCTTCGTCACGCGGTCGCGGCGCGCCAGAGCGGTGAACCGCTCCGGCGCGGGCACCGAACACCGGTCGGGTCCTTCCCGGCCCAGCCCCTGCCGAGGAGGACCTCCGCGATGTCGATGACCGGTCTGCCGGACGGCGGTCGGGAGCGGCGGTCGGCCGGCGTCCGGCCCGCCGCGGACCCCGGCGCGCTGCTGAGCGACTGGATGACCGGCGCGGTCACCGGCGACACCCGCCTGCAGCCCCGCCTGCTCCGGCTCGCCGACGGGCACCTGCTGCCACTCGACGTCGAGCGGTGGGCCGGACCGGCGTCGGCTGCGGACGCGACCCTGCTGGAGCGCGCGTCCGGCCCGGTGCTCGACGTCGGCTGCGGCCCGGGCCGGCTCACCGCCGCCCTGCACGGCGCCGGGGTCGAGGTCCTGGGCCTCGACGTCCTGCCGGCGGTGCCGGTGCTCGCGCGACGGGCCGGCGCACCCGTGCACGTCGGTGACGTGTTCGCTCCGCTGCCGCGCGAAGACGGCTGGCGCACGGTGCTGCTCGCCGACGGCAACCTCGGCATCGGCGGGGACCCGGCCCGGCTGCTGCGGCGGCTCGCTGAGCTGCTGGCGCCGGACGGCGTCGTCCTCGCCGAGCTGCACCCCGGCAGCGGTGAGCGCCGCGGCCGCGTCCGGCTCGAGGCGCTCGGCTCGGCCAGCACCTGGTTCCCCTGGTCCCTGGTGGCGCCGGACGCCGTGCCGGCGCTCGCCGAGCGCTCCGGCCTCGCCGTCGTCGAGCAGTGGTCGGCCGGCGGCCGGCCCTTCGCCGCGCTGGCACAGCGCTGACGCACGGCGATCCAGGCGGCTCTGGACGACGCGGGGCCCGCACTCCGCGGCCGGTAGCCTGCTGAGCGCCGTGCCACGCCTCGTCGGCGAGGGCAGGCGACCTCCGGGGGCGGCAGCGAGCAGGACGGCGGCATGACGGCGACAGCGACGGCCCGGACGCCCGCCGGCGCCTCGGGCGCGACGCCGCGCGCGGCCCGGCCGCTCGAGGGCCGCGCAGGTCTGGCGCTGCTGGTCGCGGCGGTCGTGGCCGGCGTGACCGGGGCGGCCGCCGGACTGGTCGGCGGTCCGCTGTGGCTGGACGAGGCGATCTCGGTGGAGATCGCGCGCCGGCCGGTGCCCGAGCTGCTGGCGGCGCTGCGCCTGGACGGCGCCCCACCGCTGTACTACCTGCTGCTGCACGGCTGGATGCTGGTGCTCGGGGACGGCACGGTCGCGGTCCGCGTGCTCACCCTGCTCCTGCTGCCCGTGGCGCTGCTGCTGGCCTGGCGGGTCGGCGACCGGCTCCACGGACGGTCCGGGGCCGTCGCCGCCGTCACCGTGCTCGCCGCGCTGCCCTGGACGATGAGGTACGGGTCCGAGACGCGCATGTACCTGCTCGTGGTCGTGCTCGTGCTGGCCGGCGTGCTCGCCCTGCTCGCCGTGCGGACCGCCGGTACGTGGCCGGCGGTGCTCGCCCTCGGCGCCTGCTCGGGCGCGCTGCTGCTGACCCACTACTGGTCGCTGTTCCTGCTGGCCGCGGTCGGGCTGTGGCACCTGCCGGGCCTGCTCCGGTGGCGGGCCGACGCGCTGCGGGTGGTCGCAGGGCTCGCCGTCGGAGCGGCCGTCTTCACGCCGTGGCTGCCCACGTTCCTGTTCCAGGCGCAGCGCACCGGCGCGCCCTGGGCGGTGCCGCCGGACGTGTTCGACCTGCTGCGCACGCCGTCGTTCTGGGGCGGTGGTGCGGTCGAGGGCCGCGTCGTGCTGGCCGTCCTGCTGGTGCAGCTGGTCGTGCTGGCCACCGTCCTGCTGCCCGTCTCGCGGCCGGTCGCGGGCGTGGCCGGTACCGCGCTGCTGCTCGCCTGGATCGGCGCGCAGCTGTCCGAGGGCGCCTACACCGGCCGGTACACCGCCGTCGTCGTGCCGCTGGTCGCCGTCGCGGCCGGACTGGGTGCGGCGGCCCTGCCGGGGCGCTGGCCGGTGGTCGCCCTCGCCGCCGTCGTCGGCGTCGGCGCCGGCACCGGCATCCCGGCCGCGGCCGCGCCGCGCGCCGCCGCCGACCGCATCGCCGAGACCTTCCGCGAGGCCGCCGATCCCGGTGACGTGCTCGTCTACTGCCCGGACCAGCTCGGCCCCCCGGTCGCCCGGGAGATCGGGCCCGGCTACGAGCAGGTGGTCTACCCGACGCTCGCCGGCCCCGAGCTGGTCGACTGGGTCGACTACGAGCAGCGCAACCGGGCGGCCTCCCCGGCCGAGGTCGCCGACCGGCTCGACCAGCTCGCCGGCGAGCGGCAGCTGTTCGTGCTGCGCGCCACCGGCTACCGCACCTACCAACGGGACGGCTCCGACGACTGCGCGGCTGTGACGCGGTGGCTGGAGGCGCGGCGCGGGACGCCGGAGCGGCTGATCAGCACCGGCGGCAGCCGCGCCCAGGTGCTGTTCCAGTTCGACGGCCGCTGACGGGGGACACGGACGCGCGACGGCCCGGACGCGCGACGGCCCGGCGTCCCTCGCGGGAGCCGGGCCGGTCGTGCGGGAGGAACTACTTCGCCGGGACGACCTGGATCGTCACGGCGGCCTCGACCTCGGGGTGCACCTTGACGGTGGCGGTGTGCGTGCCGACTGCCTTGATCGGCGCCGGCAGCGTGATGGTGCGGCGGTCCAGCTTCGGGCCGCCGGCCGCCGTGACGGCGTCGACGATGTCGCTGGTGGTGACCGAGCCGAACAGCCGTCCGCCCTCGCCGGAGCGGGCCGGGAGCTTCACCTCGAGCGAGGCGAGCTGGCTCGAGATCTCCTTCGCCGACCCGAGGTCGCGCACCTCGCGGACCTCGCGGGCCCGGCGGATCGTGGCGACCTGCTTCTCGGCGCCCTTGGTGGCCAGGATGGCCAGGCCCTGCGGGACGAGGTAGTTGCGGCCGTAGCCGTCCTTGACCTCGACGATGTCGCCAGGGGCACCGAGGCCCGAGACGTCGTGGGTGAGGATGAGCTTCATGGTCAGCCTCCTCAGCGCGCCGTGCTCGTGTACGGCAGCAGCGCCATCTCGCGGCTGTTCTTCACCGCGACGGCGACGTCGCGCTGGTGCTGGCTGCAGTTGCCGCTGACCCGACGGGCGCGGATCTTGCCCCGGTCGGAGATGTACTTGCGCAGGAGCGCGGTGTCCTTGTAGTCGACGTAGGTCACCTTGTCCTTGCAGAACTGGCAGACCTTCTTCTTGAGCTTGCGGGGCGGTGGCTTGGCCATCGTGGGTTCTCCTGGTCAGGGCCGTGAAGTCAGAGGGTGAGAGAGGGTTCTTAGAAGGGGGGCTCGTCGGACCAGCCGCCGGAGGAGGACGCGGGCGCCGGGCTGGACCACGGGTCGGACTGGGGGGCTCCGCCGCCCTGTCCGCCCTGTCCGCCGCCCTGTCCGCCGCCGTAGCCACCGCCGCCGCCGCCGAAACCGCCGCCGCCGCCGCCGCGGGAGGCCCGGGTGACCTTCGCGGTGGCGAACTTGAGCGAGGGGCCGATCTCGTCGACCTCGAGCTCGACGACCGTGCGCTTCTCGCCTTCCTTCGTCTCGTACGAGCGCTGCTTCAGCCGGCCCTGGACGATGACCGCGGTGCCCTTCTGCAGGGACTCCGCGACGTTCTCGGCCGCCTGGCGCCAGACGGAGCAGCGCAGGAACAGCGCGTCTCCGTCCTTCCACTCGTTGGTGTTCTTGTCGAAGGTGCGGGGCGTCGACGCGACGGTGAAGTTCGCGACGGCCGCGCCGCTCGGGGTGAAGCGCAGCTCCGGGTCGGCGGTCAGGTTGCCCACCACGGTGATGATCGTCTCGCCTGCCACGGCGTGTCTCCTTGGGTCCCTTCCCGCTGCGTTCGCGGGATCTGTCGGTGCGGTGCGTGCGGGCGGTGCCCCGGCTGGGGCTCGCACTCCTTGATGCCGGGAGCGGTGCGGGGAAGGGTCCCGGTGGTGTCCGGGGGCCTCCGCCGTCCTGCCTGCCGGCAGTGTGGCGACGAGGTCCGACAGGACGGTCCAGCAGCTGAGCTGCTAGCGCAGCTCGGGGCGCAGGACCTTGGTCCGGAGGACCGACTCGTTGAGGTTGAGCTGGCGGTCCAGCTCCTTCATGACGGCCGGCTCGGCAGCCAGGTCGACCACGGCGTAGATACCCTCGGCCTTCTTGTCGATCTCGAACGACAGCCGGCGGCGTCCCCAGACGTCGACCTTCTCGACCGTCCCGCCACCCTGACGGATGACGTTGAGGAACGTGTCGAGCGAGGGCGCGATGGTGCGCTCCTCGAGGTCGGGGTCGAGGATGACCATGAGCTCGTAGCGACGCAAGTGACCCACCTCCTCCTGTGGACTCGGCGGCCACGGACGTTCCGTGGCAGGAGGGTGTTCGCGTCGGCGAACCCGGCAAGGCTAGCAGCGCGCCGCGGCGGCCATGGCCGGGCGCCGGTCAGCCGGTCAGCCGGTCAGCCGGTCAGTCGGCCGGTCAGTCGGCGAAGACGGGCGTGAGCGGACGGCGGCGCGCGGCGGCCGGCTCGGCGAGCAGCACCCGCACCAGCAGCGACGCGACCCCGACGGCGCCGAGTGCGGCCAGCGTCGCGGGCAGCCCGAGCGCCCGCGAGGTGTCGGCGCCCGGCAGCGGCCCCTCGAGCGCCTGCACCGGGGGGAGGTCCGGCGCCCGCACCTGCGGGTCGGCCACGCCCGGCGGGAGCCCGAGCAGGCCGTCCAGCGGCGCGGTCTCGGCGCCGCCGACCAGCGGCGGCAGCGGTGCAGCACCGGTGCCGCCCTGGTCGGCGGGCGGGAGCGGCGCCGGGGCGGCAGGCGCAGGGGCTTCGGGGGCCGGCGCCGGGCTGGAGCCGCCGGTCGGCCGCGGCGACGGGCCGGTGCCGGCGGTACGGGACGGGGACGGGCGCACGGTCGCGCTCGGCAGGATGACCGCGCCTTCGTACGGCTCGCCCTCGGCCACCCGGTAGGTGTAGGTGCCC
>DATLGD010000139.1:0-14041 GCA_035540755.1 Mycobacteriales bacterium
GTCGAGCAGGCGCTGGCCGAGGGCGAGGACGCCAAGACGGTCTGGCGGGCGGTCGTCGAGGCGACCGGAGCGCCCGCGGCGGAGCGCTGATCCGGCTGCCGTGCCGGCCGCGTGACCGGCGGCGTGTCGCACCTGGCGTCGAACAGGTGTTCGGTCTAGCGTCACGTCCTGTCCGGGTGTCCACAGGACGGCTGCAGGTCCGACTGCTTGTCGGAGGCCGCTCCTAGCGTCACCGCCGATCGGACCACCGCACCGAGCGCCCCCTGCCACCCCGGCCGACCGCTCGCGACCTCGAGGAGAGACCGTGCCCGCACCGGATCGCGAGAAGGCCCTGGAGCTGGCCCTCGCCCAGATCGACAAGAGCTTCGGCAAGAACTCCGTCATGCGCCTCGGCGACGACGTGCGCGCCCCGATCGAGGTGATCCCCACGGGGTCCATCGCGCTCGACGTCGCGCTCGGCATCGGCGGCCTCCCGCGCGGCCGCGTCGTCGAGATCTACGGCCCGGAGTCGAGCGGCAAGACCTCACTCGCGCTGCACGCGGTGGCCAACGCCCAGAAGGCCGGCGGCATCGCGGCGTTCATCGACGCCGAGCACGCGCTCGACCCCGAGTACGCCAAGAAGCTCGGCGTCGACACCGACGCGCTGCTGGTCTCGCAGCCCGACACCGGCGAGCAGGCGCTCGAGATCGCCGACATGCTGGTGCGCTCGGGCGCCCTCGACATCCTCGTCATCGACTCGGTCGCCGCGCTCACCCCGCGCGCCGAGATCGAGGGCGAGATGGGCGACAGCCACGTCGGCCTGCAGGCCCGCCTGATGAGCCAGGCGCTGCGCAAGATGGCCGGTGCCCTGCACGGCACGAACACCACCGCGATCTTCATCAACCAGCTGCGCGAGAAGATCGGTGTGATGTTCGGATGCTTCAGCTACGGCACCCGCGTCACCCTCGCTGACGGCACGCGGGAGAAGATCGGCCGGATCGTCAACGGCAAGCTCGACGTCGAGGTCATGTCCTACGACCCGGAGCGCGACGAGGTCGTGCCCAAGAAGGTCGTCGGCTGGTTCGACAACGGCAATGCCGACCACTTCCTGCAGTTCAGCGTGGCGAAGGCCAGCGGCAACGGGAGAGCCCAGTTCGCCGCCACCGAGAACCACCTGATCCGCACGCCCGGCGGCTACCGCGAGGCGGGCGAGATCATGGCCGGCGACCGGGTGATGGTCGCCGAGACCCACCGCCTCGGCGCGCAGCAGTGGCAGGTCGTGCTGGGCTCGCTGATGGGTGACGGCGCCCTGTCGCCGAACCGGCGCGGCCGAGCCGGGGTTCGCTTCCGGATGGGCCACGGGGCGAAGCAGGTCGACTACCTCGACTGGAAGGCATCCCTGCTCGGCAACGTCCCGCAGTCCCGTCGGGTGGCGGCGAACGGGGCGGCCTTCGTCGACCTCACCCCGCTGCCGGAGCTCGCGGAGGTCAGGTCCGCGGTCTACTTCGGCGATGGCAAGAAGCACCTGTCCGAGGAGTACCTCAAGGCGCTCACGCCGCTGGCCCTGGCCGTCTGGTACCAGGACGACGGCGGGTTCGCCCTGCGTTCCAAGGGGCTGCAGCAGCGCACCGCCGGCGGCAGCGGCCGCATCGAGTTCTGCGTCGAGGCCATGAGCCCCGGCAGCCGCGTCCGCCTGGCCGAGCACCTGCGTGACACCTACGGCGTCGAGAGCCGCCTCGCGCTGCGCGGTGCTCGGCAGAAGGCCGTCCTCCAGCTCACGACGGGCGGCTCGGCGCGCTTCCAGGAGCTCGTCGCCCCGTACGTGCACCCGTCGATGGCCTACAAGCTGCTGCCGCGCTTCCAGGGCCGCTTCGCCGTCGAGCCCGAGCTGGTCGACCCTGTCGTGCGTCCGGTCCCGGCGCGGGTGCTCGACGTGCACGTCAAGCCGCCGACGCGGTCGATGCGCAAGTTCGACATCGAGGTGGCCGACACGCACAACTACTTCGTCGACGGCGTCATGGTGCACAACAGTCCCGAGACCACCACCGGCGGCAAGGCGCTGAAGTTCTACGCGTCGGTGCGCATCGACGTGCGGCGCATCGAGACGCTCAAGGACGGCACCGACGCGGTCGGCAACCGCACCCGCGCCAAGATCGTCAAGAACAAGATGGCGCCGCCGTTCAAGCTCGCCGAGTTCGACATCATCTACGGCGTCGGCATCAGCCGTGAGGGCTCGCTCATCGACATGGGTGTCGAGCACGGCATTGTCCGCAAGTCCGGGGCCTGGTACACCTACGAGGGCGACCAGCTCGGGCAGGGCAAGGAGAACGCCCGGTCCTTCCTGCGCGACAACCCCGACCTCGCCGACGAGATCGAGAAGCGCATCAAGGAGAAGCTCGGCATCGGGGCCACGCTCGACGCCGAGGCCGACGCCCTCGCGCCCGTCCCGGTCGACCTGTAGCGCCGTGGCGCTGAGCGGCGCGCGGCGGCCGTTCCCCTCGGGGAGCGGCCGCGGCGGCCGTCGTCGCGGACAGGAGCCGCCGGATCAGGGGCAGCCACGCGACGTCGAGCGCGAGCCCGACGCCGATCCCGAGCAGGTCGCCCGCCAGATCTGCCTGCACCAGCTCGAGCACACGCCGCGCACCCGCGCCGAGCTCGCCGCCACCCTGTCCGACCGTGGGGTGCCCGACGACGTCGCCGAGACGGTGCTGAGCCGCTTCGGTGAGGTCGGGCTGATCGACGACGCGCTGTTCGCCCGGATGTGGGTGGCCTCCCGGCACCGCGGCAAGGGGCTCGCCGGACGGGCTCTCGGCTCCGAGCTGCGCCGCAAGGGCGTCGACGACGAGCACGTCCGCGAGGCGCTCGACAGCCTCGACCCCAGCGAGGAGGCGGCGACCGCCCGGGCCCTGGTCGACCGCAGGCTGCGCAGCACCCGCGGGGCGGCGCCCGAGGCCCGGGTGCGCAGGCTGGCCGGCATGCTCGCCCGCAAGGGCTACCCGGCGGGGCTCGCCTTCCGGGTGGTGAAGGAGGCGCTGGCGGACGAGGGCGACGGCACGCCTCAGGAGGTCGAGCTCGACCACGACGCGCTCGAGGCGCTCGACACCCCGCCCGAGGGCTGAGCGCCCGCCGGTCAGGTGGCAGGCTGGCGCTGGCGAGCGCCGGTGCTCGTGCGCAACCACCGCCCGACCCAGGAGGCCTCCGTGCTGCCCGCGCCCGACCCCGCCCTGCCCCGGCTGCACCTGGGCGGACGGGCGCTGCCGGTGGTCGGCCGGGCCCGGATCTACGTCTGCGGTGTCACGCCGTACGACGTCACCCACCTCGGGCACGCCGCGACGTTCGTGTGGGTCGACGCCGTCGACCGGGTGCTGCGCCGGCTGGGGGTGCAGGTCGACGTCTGCCGCAACGTCACCGACGTCGACGACGTGCTCACCGACGCCGCGCAGCGCGCCGGCCAGCCCTACGAGCGGTTCGCGGCGGTGCAGGCCTTCCACTTCGAGCGCGACATGGCGGCGCTGTCGGTGCGTCGCCCCACGCACGAGCCGCGGGCGCACACCTTCGTGCCGCAGGTCGTCGACCTCGCGGCGGCGCTGGTCGACAGCGGCGCGGCCTACACCGCGGGGGGCAGCGTCTACCTGTCGGGGGCGCCGGTCGTCGAGCGAGCCCGGCTCGGGCGCGAGGAGGCGCTCGCGCTGCTCCAGGCGAACAACGGCCGCACCGACGACCCCGTCAAGCGCGACCCGCTCGACCAGGCGGTGTGGCAGGCCTCCTCCGCGGACGAGCCGGCCTGGCCGAGTCCGTGGGGCCCCGGCCGGCCCGGCTGGCACGCCGAGTGCACCGCCATGGCCCTGTCCACGTTCGGCCCCACGGTCGACCTGCACGCCGGAGGGGCCGACCTGCGCTTCCCGCACCACGCCTTCGAGTCCGCGCAGGCCGAGGCGGTCACCGGCGTCGTGCCGTTCGCCCGCACCTGGCTGCACGTGGGCACCGTGCAGGTCGGCGGCGAGAAGATGGCCAAGTCGACGGGCAACCTGGTCTTCGTCGGTGACCTGGTCGCGCGCAGCAGCGGGGCCGTGGTGCGCACGATGCTGCTCGACCGCCCGGCCCGCGACGCCTGGGACCACACCGATGCCGACCTCGAACAGGCCGGCGTCCGGCTGGACGCGCTGCACAGCGCCGCTGGGCGTCCTGGCGGCACCGACGCCGAGACCCGGGCGGTGCTCGAGGCGCTCGCCGACGGCGTCGACGTGCCACGAGCCCTCGACCTCGCCACCGAGGCGGGCGGCCGAGCGGCACGCGACCTGATCGCTGTGCTGGCCCTGTAGCGACGTGGGTCATCGCGCTGCGGCGCCCGTGCTGGCAGGCTGCGGGCCGTGACCGACGAGCAGGCGCTGCGCGACGACCTGGCCCGGGTGCAGGTCGCGCTGGCCGAGCAGGCCGCCGTCGCCACCCCCCTGTCCGAGCTGGACCTGACCGCCCGCGACATCTCCCGGATCACGCCGGTCCTGCGCCAGGTGCTCGACGCGGTCTGCGACCTGCTCAGCACCGACATGGCCGCGGTCTGGGTGTCCGACCCCGCGACCGGTGAGCTGTTCGCCGCCGTCTGGACGGGCCTGTCCGACGAGTACGTCGGCGGCATCCGCGTGCCGCTCGGCACCGGCTCGGCCGGCCGGGCGGTCAGCGAGCGGCGCCGCGTGCTGATCGCCGACATCGCCAGCGACGAGACGTACTCGCCCTTCCGTGCCGGCGCGCTCGACCACGGCGTGCAGGCCGCGCTCAGCTTGCCGATGCTCAGCGCCGGCGGAGAGCCGATGGGTGCCCTCACCGCCTACTACCGCGAGCCGGCCTCCCTCCCGGAGCGCGACCTGCACCTGGTCGAGACGCTGGCGCGGCAGGCAGGAGAGATGGTCGAGCGCGCCCGCCTGCACAGCGAGGCCCGGCAGCTGGCCGCCCTCGAGCGGCGCCGTGGCGAGCAGCTGCGCGCCCTCGCCGACGCGGCCATGGCGTTCACGACCGCCGAGACGCTCGACGAGCTGCTCCGGCTGGTCACCGAGTTCGCGCGGTCGGTCATCGGCTGTCACCAGGGCGTCGCCACGCGGCTGCCGCACGGCTGGGCCGACGCGACCACCTACGTGGCCCTGTCGGAGAAGTACGCGGCCTGGCGCGACTACGACGTCGTGCCCAAGGGGCTCGGCGTCCTCGAGTACGTCACCCGTGAGAACCGGCCGCTGCGGCTCACCCCGGAGCAGCTGGTCGCCCACCCCGACTGGCGCGGCCTGCGCGACGCCCCGAACCACCCGCCCCTGCCGGACTACCTCGCCGCGCCCTTCGTCGGACGCGATGGCCGCAACCTGGGCCTGGTGCAGCTCTCGCACAAGCTCGACGACAGCCCGTTCACGGCAGAGGACGAGGCGATCGTCGTCCAGCTGGCGCAGATGGCGAGCTCCGCCGTCGAGCGGCTCGAGGCGCTCGAAGGCGAGCGCGCGGCCCGCCTCGAGGCGGAGGAGGCGGCCCGCTTCCGCGGGCTGCTGTCAGAGGCGTCCGGCGCGTTCTCGGCCAGCCTCGAACCGGCGGCCGTCAGCGAGCAGCTGGTGCGCATCCTGGTGCCGGAGCTGGCCGAGGTCGCGGTCCTGCACCTGCTCGACGCCAGAGGCGAGCCGCAGCTGCAGGCGGTCGCCGCCGGCGACCCGGCAGAGGAGGCGGCAGTCCGGGCGTGGCTCGAGACCGAGGGCGCGCTGAACCGGACGTCGCGCTACGGCGTCCACGCGGTCGTGCGCAGCGGCCAGACCGAAGTGCTGCCCGAGATCCCCGACGAGCTCCTGCACGAGATCGCCGGCACACCGGAGCGGGCGCAGCGACTGCGCCTGGTCCTGCGCGGCAGCGGCCTGGTGGTGCCCCTCATCGCCAGCGGTCGCACCCTGGGCGCCCTGTCGATCAGCCGGACCGAGCGCTACGGCGAGCGCGAGCTCGAGACCGCCCTCGACATCGCGCGACGGGCCGCCCTCGGGCTCGACAACGCCGCCCGCTTCGCCTTCGAGCGGGAGCTGGCCGCCACGCTCCAGCGCAGCCTGCTGCCCCGCGAGCTGCCGGCCAGCCCGCTGCTCACCTCCGCCTCGCGCTACCTCGCCGGCGCGCGCGGCACCTCGATCGGCGGGGACTGGTACGACCTGCTGGAGGTCGACGACGGCATGGTGCTCGTCGTCGGCGACGTCATGGGCCGGGGGGTCTCCGCGGCGGCGGTGATGGGGCAGCTGCGGGCGGCCGTGCGCGCCTTCGCGCTCGAGGGCCACCCCCCGGGCCGGGTCCTGCAGCTGCTGGACCGCGTCGTCCACGCCATGGGCGACCTGCACTTCACCACCTGCCTGGTCGGGCGGCTCGACCCCGCCGCGGGCACGCTGTGCCTGGCGTCGGCCGGGCACCTGTCGCCGGTGCTCGTGGCCGCCGACGGCTCGGCGTCGCTCGTCGCGCTCGACCCCGGGCTGCCGCTCGGCGTCGGCGGGCTGGAGCCGGTCGAGAGCGAGGTGCGGCTGGGGCCCGGCTCGGCGGTGCTCCTCTACACCGACGGGCTGGTCGAGGAGGTCGGCGAGGACGTCGACGAGGGCCTGGAGCGGCTCGTGCGCGCCGCCTCCGGGCCGCTCGAGTCCGCCGACGAGCTGTGCGAGCGGGTGCTGCAGCGGATGGGACGCGCGGACGGCACCGACGACGACACCGCCCTGCTGGCCCTGCTGCTCGTCGACCCGGCCGCCGCGGGTGGGCCGGTCGTCGAGCTCGAGCTGCCCGCTGCGCCCGCGTCGGCAGGGGAGGCGCGCGAGGCGGTCACCCGCCTGCTCCTCGACATCGGGCACGGCCGCCTGGTCGACACCGCCGCGCTGCTGGTCACCGAGCTCGTCGCGAACACGGCTCGCCACGTCGGCGGCAGCATCCGGGTGCGCGCCGGCGTGCGGGCCGGGCGGCTGCTGGTCGAGGTCAGCGACGAGCTGGAGACGGTGCCGGACGTCCGTCCAGGCGGCGACTGGACCCGCGAGTCGGGCCGGGGGATGCAGCTGGTCGAGGCGCTCGCCGACCGGTGGGGAGCCGACCCCCTGCCAGGCGGCAAGCGCGTCTGGTTCGAGCTCGCTGTCTGACCCGGCAGGCAGGATCGGGTGCGTGCTGCGCGCCCTCCCCCTCCTGCTCGTGGCGGTGCTCCCGGCGGGCTGCTCCCTGCCGGAGGCTCCGCCGCTGCGTCCGGCCGAGACCCGCCCCGCCGGCTCTGCCGAGGTGTCGGGTGGTCTGCCGGTCCCGACCGACGCGCAGACCGCCGTGGTGGTCAGCGTCACCGACGGCGACACCGTCCGGCTGCGCGGCCGGGGCACCGGCCCGGTGCCGGGGGAGTCCACCCGGGTCCGGATCCTGCTCGTCGACACCCCGGAGGTGCACCAGGAGGTCGAGTGCTTCGGCCCGGAGGCGTCGGCGCGTGCCGAGCAGCTGGTTCCGCCGGGGTCGACCGTGCGCGTGCAGGCCGACGCCGACGCGGAGGACCGGTTCGGCCGGCTCCTGCTGCACGTGTGGAACGCCGAAGGCGTCAACCTCGGCGAGGCGCTGGTCGCCGAGGGCTACGCCACCGTGCGGCAGATCGACCCGAACCGTCGCTACCTCGAGCAGTTCGAGGCGCGCGAGCAGGAAGCCCGCCGCGCCGGCCGCGGGCTCTGGTCGGCCTGCTGAGCCGTGCGGGTCAGGACCAGGAGGAGGCGGGGGCGCTCTGCCCGGCCGACCAGGAGGACGCCGGCGCCTGGGCAGAGGCGGCCGTCGCGGCGGCGGTCGCCCCGGCTGCGGCGAGCACGGACAGGGCGAGAGCGATCAGGGCACGGCGCACGAAAGACCTCCACGGGAACGGACCGGTCGTGTGAGCGGACCGGTCGAGAGCATGACAGAACCGGACGTCCCCGTCGATGCTCCATCCGGGGGTCCCCACCTACTCTGGAGCACGTGACCGAGACGACGGCTGCGGCGGTGCGCACCTACGAGGTGCGCACCTACGGCTGCCAGATGAACGTGCACGACAGCGAGCGCATCGGCGGCCTGCTCGACGCCGCCGGCTACCTGCCGGCCGCACCCGGGACGTCGCCCGACGTCGTCGTCTTCAACACCTGCGCCGTGCGCGAGAACGCCGACAACCGCCTGTACGGCAACCTCGGTCACCTCAAGCCGGTGAAGGACCGCCGGCCCGGCATGCAGATCGCTGTCGGCGGGTGCCTGGCGCAGAAGGACCGCGCGACCATCACCGAACGCGCGCCCTGGGTCGACGTCGTCTTCGGCACGCACAACGTCGGGGCCCTCCCGGTGCTGCTGGAGCGGGCCCGGGTCGAGCAGCAGAGCCAGGTCGAGCTGCTCGAGGCGCTCGAGACCTTCCCCAGCGCGCTGCCCGCCCGTCGCGGCTCCACCGCCAGCGCGTGGGTGTCCATCAGCGTCGGCTGCGACAACACCTGCACCTTCTGCATCGTCCCGTCGCTGCGCGGCAAGGAGCAGGACCGGCGGCCCGGCGACGTGCTGCGCGAGGTCGAGGTGCTCGCCGAGCAGGGCGTGCTCGAGGTGACGCTGCTCGGCCAGAACGTCAACTCCTACGGCCGTTCGTTCGGCGACCGCGAGGCGTTCGGCGCGCTGCTGCGTGCCGTCGGAGCGGTCGACGGCATCGAGCGGGTGCGCTTCACCAGCCCGCACCCGCGCGACTTCTCGGGCGACGTCATCTCCGCGATGGCCGAGACGCCGGCGGTGTGCCACAGCCTGCACATGCCGCTGCAGTCCGGCTCCGACGCCGTGCTGCGCGCCATGCGCCGCTCCTACCGCAGCGAGCGGTTCCTCGGCATCCTGGAGCAGGTGCGGGCCCAGATGCCCGACGCCGCGATCACCACCGACATCATCGTCGGCTTCCCGGGCGAGACCGACGCCGACTTCGAGGCCACCCTGCGCGTCGTCGAGGCCAGCCGCTTCAGCGGCGCGTTCACCTTCCAGTACTCGCCCCGGCCGGGCACGCCGGCAGCGGGCTACGCCGGCCAGGTGCCCAAGGCCGTGGTGCAGGAGCGCTACGAGCGCCTGGTGGCGCTGCAGGACCGGATCACCCACGAGGGAATGCTGAGCCAGGTCGGCCGCACCGTCGAGGTGCTGCTGTCCGAGGGCGAGGGGCGCAAGGACGGCCCGGAGCGGATGACCGGGCGAGCTCGGGACAACAGGCTGGTGCACCTGCCGCGGACGGCGGGGGCGCGGCCGGGCGACGTCGTCACGGTCGAGGTGACTGCCGCGGCGCCGCACCACCTGTGGGCCGAGCGGCCGCCCCTGTCGGTGCGCCGGACCGCCGCCGGTGACGCGTGGGAGGCCGGCCGGGCGCCGCGCACCGCGGGAGTGCTGCTCGGCCTGCCGCAGGTCGGCCGGCCCGCGCCGCTGCCCGCCGCCCCTGCTTGCGGCTGAGCCGCCCGCGGCGGTTCGGCGGCGCCGTGCGGCCTCCGGTTCGCCGGCGGACCTACCGGCACCGACAGCCAGGTGTAGCGCTACCGGCAGGTCCGCCGGTGGGTACCCGGGGCAGATCAGCGTTACCCCGCACCGAAGCCCCGACCGTCGACCCCGAGGAGCAGCACCATGGACGACACCACCCTGACCGTCTTGCTCGTCGTGCTGGCGGTCGTCGTCGTCGCCGCCGTCGTGTACGCCGTGATGAAGAAGAGGCAGAGCGAGAAGCTGCGCGACCAGTTCGGCTCGGAGTACGACCGCACCGTCGAGACCACCGGCAAGCGACGGGACGCCGAGCGCGACCTCCGCGAGCGCACCGAGCGCCGCGAGAGGCTCGACATCCGCCCGCTCGACGGGGCCCGCCGCAACCTCTACGCCGGCCGCTGGGCGCGCGCGCAGGAGCAGTTCGTCGACCGCCCGGCCGAGGCCGTCAGCGACGCCCAGCGCCTGGTCACCGAGGTGATGGAGGAGCGAGGCTACCCCGTCGACGACGAGGCCCAGCAGATGAAGGACCTGTCGGTCGACCACGCCGACGCCATGGGGGAGTACCGCTCGGCCCACGAGATCTCGCAGCTCAACGACCGCAAGCAGGCCACCACCGAGCAGCTGCGGCAGGCGATGGTGCACTACCGCTCGCTGTTCACCCGCCTGCTCGACACCGAGGACTCCACCGATCGCAGCGGGCACCGGGACGACCGGAACAGCGACGCCGACGTGTCGCCGTACCCGGACGACTCCCGTGGCGGCCGCTCGAGCGAGCGCCGCTGACCGCTGCGCCGGGCCGTCCCGCGGCGCGCCTCCCCGTGCGGGACGGCGCGCCGCGGCGCGTCCGGGCGGGGCTGCTTCCCAGGCAGCGCACCCGGGGTGTTGGATGCATCACAGCTCCCGCACCCAACTCCGGCGGAGGTCGTGCACATGTCGGCGCAGGAAGACATCGCAGTCGCCCGTGAGGCGGTGAGAGCGGTGGAGCGAGCGGTGCAGGCGGTGTCGCGGCACTACGGCGACTCCGCCGACGTGCGACGGCTGCAGCTCGACGCCGGCCGGCTCGGCGAGGACCTCGACCTGCTGTGCGGCAAGGAGCAGCCCGTCGCCGCGGCGCCGGTCCGGCCGCTCGAGGTCATCGAGGACAAGGACTACGAGCACAGCTTCTGGATGGACGCCGAGGACGAAGGCCTGGGCCGCTCCGACTTCCGCACCCGATGACCGCACCTGCCGCCGACCGCACCGAGTCCGTCGCGCCGTCGGGCGTCGGCGCGCCCGGGCGGGCCCGCCTTGCCGTCCGCCACCTGCGCAAGGACCGCTGGTGGCTGCCGCCGGCCCTCACCGCCGGCACGCTGGTGCTGTTCGTCATCTACTCGACCTGGCGGGCGTTCGAGAACGCGCACTACTACGCCTCGCCCTACCTGACGCCGTTCTACTCGCCGTGCATCGCCACCGGCTGCGAGGACACCGCGTTCCCGGTGCTCATCCCGGGACCTGCCTTCATCTCGCCGGCGCTGTACATCCTCATCATCCCGCTCGGCTTCCGGATGACCTGCTACTACTACCGCAAGGCCTACTACCGGTCGTTCTGGCTGTCTCCCCCTGCCTGCGCCGTCGCCGAGCCGCACGGCAGGTACACCGGCGAGACGCGCTTCCCGCTGGTCTTCCAGAACCTGCACCGGTACTTCTTCTACCTCGGCACGCTCTACCCGTTCATCCTGCTGTACGACGCCGCGCACAGCGTCTACGCACGCGATGACGGCAACTGGCTCGGACTCGGCTCGATCATCCTGTTCGTCAACGCCGTCCTGCTGCTCATGTACTCGATCTCGTGCCACTCCTGCCGGCACCTGGTGGGCGGGCGGCTCGTGCACTTCTCCAAGCACCCGGTCCGCTACAAGCTGTGGTCGTGGGCCTCGGCGCAGAACGCGCGGCACATGAAGTGGGCCTGGGTCAGCCTGGTCTTCGTCGCCTTCACCGACTTCTACGTGCGGCTGCTGTCCACCGGCGCCATCACCGACCCGATCTTCTTCTGAGCGAGCAGGGGCCATGAGCGAGCTGGAGCGGGGCTACTACGACGTCGTCGTCGTCGGTGCCGGAGGCGCGGGTCTGCGAGCCGCCATCGAGGCGCACGAGCAGGGCGCGCGCACCGCCGTCGTCTGCAAGTCGCTGCTGGGCAAGGCGCACACCGTCATGGCCGAGGGCGGCATCGCCGCGGCGATGGGCAACGTCTACCCCGAGGACGGGTGGAAGGTGCACTTCCGCGACACCATGCGCGGCGGCAAGATGCTCAACAACTGGCGCATGGCGCAGCTGCACGCGCAGGAGGCTCCCGAGCGGGTCCGCGAGCTCGAGGACTGGGGCGCCCTGTTCGACCGCACCAAGGACGGGCTGATCTCCCAGCGCGACTTCGGCGGGCACCGCTACGCGCGGCTGGCGCACGTCGGCGACCGCACCGGCCTCGAGCTCATCCGCACCCTCCAGCAGCAGACGGTGAAGCTCGGCATCGACGTGTACATGGAGTGCACCGTCACTTCGCTGCTCACGATGGAGGACGGCAGCATCGGCGGTGCGTTCGGCTACCGGCGCAACGCCGGCACCTTCGTCGTCTGGCAGGCGCCGTCGGTGGTGCTGGCCACCGGCGGCATCGGCAAGAGCTTCAGCGTGACGTCGAACAGCTGGGAGTACACCGGCGACGGGCACTCGCTCGCCCTGACCGCCGGGGCCTCGCTGCTGAACATGGAGTTCGTGCAGTTCCACCCGACCGGCATGGTCTGGCCGCCGTCGGTGAAGGGGATCCTCGTCACCGAGTCGGTGCGCGGCGACGGCGGCGTGCTGAAGAACTCCAACGGCAACCGGTTCATGTTCGACTACATCCCGGACTACTTCCGCAAGGAGACCGCCGAGACCGAGGAGGAGGCCGACCGCTGGTACAGCGACAAGAAGAACAACCGGCGCCCGCCTGAGCTGCTCCCGCGCGACGAGGTCGCGCGGGCCATCAACAGCGAGGTCAAGGCCGGTCGCGGCTCGCCGCACGGCGGCGTCTTCCTCGACATCGCCTCCCGGCACGACGCGGCGTACATCCAGAAGCGGCTGCCGTCGATGTACCACCAGTTCAAGGAGCTGGCCGAGGTCGACATCACGCAGGAGGCGATGGAGGTCGGTCCGACCTGCCACTACGTCATGGGCGGGGTCGAGGTCGACCCGGAGACCGCGCAGTCGGTGGTGCCGGGCCTCTACGCCGCGGGCGAGGTCGCCGGCGGCATGCACGGCAGCAACCGGCTCGGCGGCAACTCGCTGTCGGACCTGCTGGTGTTCGGCAAGCGCGCCGGGGCGGCCGCGGCCGAGCACAGCACCGCGATGCGCGGGCGGCGCGAGAACGTGTCGGAGGACGCCGTCCGCGACGCGGCGGAGGGCGCGTTCGCGCCGTTCGCCCGGGACGGGGGCGAGAACCCGTACACGATCCAGCAGGAGCTGCAGAAGACGATGCACGAGCTCGTCGGCATCATCCGCACCGCCGACGAGATCACTGGAGCCCTCGAGAAGATCGAGGAGCTCAAGGTCCGCGCCAAGGCGCTGACCGTCGACGGCGACCGCCGCTACAACCCGGGCTGGCACCTCGCGCTGGACCTGCCGAACATGCTGCGCGTCTCGGAGTGCATCGCCAAGGCCGCGCTGGAGCGGAAGGAGAGCCGCGGCGGCCACACCCGCGACGACTTCCCCGGACCCGACGACGAGTGGGCCAAGATCAACGTGATCTGCACGCTGCAGGGGGAGGACGTCGAGCTCACCCACAAGCCCCTGCCCGTTCTGCCGCCCGAGCTGGCCGAGATCTTCGAGGAGAGCTGACATGGGCTACGACGCGTCCCTGCGCATCTGGCGGGGCGACGCCGACGGCGGGGAGCTCCAGGACTTCACCGTGGAGGTGAACGAGGGCGAGGTGGTGCTCGACGTCATCCACCGCCTGCAGGCCACGCAGACGCCGGACCTCGCCGTCCGCTGGAACTGCAAGGCCGGAAAATGCGGCTCGTGCAGCGCCGAGATCAACGGCCGGCCTCGGCTGCTGTGCCTGACCCGCATGGGCACCTTCGGCCAGGACGAGACCATCACCATCACCCCGCTGCGCGCCTTCCCGGTGGTGCGCGACCTCGTCACCGACGTCACCTACAACTACGAGAAGGCGGCGTCCATCCCGTCGTTCGTGCCCCAGGCGCGCGACGCAGACGGCAACCACCGGATGCAGCAGATCGACGTCGAGCGCTCGCAGGAGTTCCGCAAGTGCATCGAGTGCTTCCTGTGCCAGGACACCTGCCACGTGGTGCGCGACCACGAGGAGAACAAGCAGAGCTTCGCCGGTCCGCGCTACCTCATGCGCCTCGCTGAGCTCGACATGCACCCGCTCGACACCGTCGACCGCCGCCGCGTCGCGCAGGAGGACTACGGCCTCGGCATGTGCAACATCACCAAGTGCTGCAGCGAGGTCTGCCCGGAGGGCATCAAGATCACCGACAACGCGCTCATCCCGATGAAGGAGCGCGTCGTCGACCGCAAGTACAAGCCGGTCGTCTGGCTCGGCGAGACGATCCGCCGCCTCAAGCCCTGA
>DATLGD010000140.1:0-4121 GCA_035540755.1 Mycobacteriales bacterium
GCGTGGAGGGGGTGGGCAAGGTGGGCTTCAACCTCGTCGGGCACCTGGTGGCCGACGGCGCGTCGGTCGTGGTCAGCGACGTCAGCAGCGCCGCGGTCGAGCGGGTGCGGTCGAGCCACCCCGGGGTCGAGGTCGCCGACGTCGAGGCGCTCCCGACGCTGGCGCTGGACGTCTACGCGCCCTGCGCCCTCGGCGGGTCGCTGACGGACGCGCTGGTGCCCCAGCTGCAGGCCGCGGTCGTGTGCGGCGCCGCCAACAACCAGCTCGAGCACCCCGGCATCGAGCAGGCCCTCGCCTCCCGCGGCGTCCTCTACACCCCCGACTACGTCGCGAACGCCGGCGGGCTGGTGCAGGTGGCCGACGAGGCGCTGTCGCTGCACACCGGCGGCTTCAGCTTCGAGCGGGCCAGGAACCGTGCCACCGGCATCTTCGACACCACCCTCGCCGTGTTCCGGCTGGCCGACGCCGAAGGCCTGCCTCCGGCCGTGGCCGCCGACCGCCTCGCCGAGCGGCGGATGAGCGAGGTCTCCCGGCTCCGGTCCATCACGCTGCCGCACCGCTGACTCGCCGGGGCCCGGGCGACACCGCCCCGTCGGGGTGGCCGTGCTGCGGGAACCCTGTAGCCTTGTCGGCGGGCTGCCACTCCGAAGAGATCCTGACCGGGCCGGTGGCCCGTCAGCACGTCTAGCACCCGCCAGGGGCCCCGGCCCCACACGTCGCGACGAGGGGGTCGAGCCATGGGGCGCGGCCGTGCCAAGGCCAAGCAGACCAAGGTCGCCCGCGAGCTGAAGTACAGCGGCGGCAGCCTCGACCCTGACCGCTTGAAGGCCGAGCTCGCCGCCGGCTCGCCGTTCCCCGTCGCCTCGCCGTCCCCGGCGGCGTCCGACGGCGACGACGAGGACGAGTTCGCGGACCCCTACGCCGACGCGTTCGACGACGGCGACGAGGACGCGCCCGCGCGCTGAGCCGCCGGGCACCGCGGCCTGGCGGCGCCGACCCCCGGCAGCGCCGCCCTACGCCGGGTGGCTGCCGGTCAGCCGCACGGTGCCGTCGCCCCCGGTGACCTCGCCGGCGACCCACGCCGGGACGTGCCGGGCGGTGAGCACCGCCAGCGCCCGGTCGACGTCGTCCGGCGGCACGAGCGCGACCATGCCGACGCCCATGTTGAAGGTGCGCTCCATCTCGGCCTGCTCGACCCGGCCGCGCCCCTGCACCAGGTCGAACACCGGTGCCGGCCGCCAGGTCGCCCGGTCGACCGTGGCCGACAGGTGCCGCGGCAGCACCCGCGCCAGGTTGGCGGCCAGTCCGCCGCCGGTGATGTGGGAGAAGGCGTGCACGCCGGTCTCGGCGATGACCGCGAGGCAGTCCTTGGCGTAGATGCGGGTGGGCACCAGCAGCTCCTCGCCGAGGGGGCCGCCGAGCTCGTCGACGACGGCTTCGAGCCGCATCCGCTCGCGGTGCAGCAGCACGTGGCGGACCAGCGAGAAGCCGTTGCTGTGCACGCCGCTCGAGGCCATCGCGACCACGACGTCCCCGGCCTGCACCCGCTCCGGGCCGAGCACCTCGTCGGCCTCGACCACGCCCACGCCGGTGCCGGCGATGTCGTAGTGGTCGTCCGGCATGACGCCGGGGTGCTCGGCGGTCTCGCCGCCGACGAGCGCGCACCCGGCCAGCTCGCAGCCGGTGGCGATGCCGCCGACGATCTCGGCGACCCGCTCGGGCACGACCCGGCCGACCGCCACGTAGTCCTGCAGGAACAGCGGCTCCGCGCCGCACACCACGAGGTCGTCGACGACCATGCCGACCAGGTCGATGCCGACGGTGTCGTGCTTGTCCATCGCCTGCGCGATGACGAGCTTGGTGCCGACGCCGTCGGTGCTGCTGGCCAGCAGCGGGTTCCGGTACCTGCTCGTGTCGAGCCGGAACAGCCCGGCGAAGCCGCCGAGCCCGCCGACGACCTCCGGCCGCCCCGCGCGGGCGACCTTGCCCTTCAGCAGCTCGACCGCGCGGTCGCCCGCCTCGATGTCGACGCCGGCGTCGGCGTAGCTGCTCATCGGTCCTCCTCCGCCCCGGTCCGGGCCGTCACGGGCCCGCTCCGGGCAGCAGCACCTCGTCGGGGAGGGCGTCGAGCGGGTCGGCCGGCCCGACGCCGTTGTGCACCACGGTGACGCCGGCCGGGGTGTGCTCGTGGTCGGCCGGACCGGCGCCGAGCTGGGTGTGCGCCCGGTGGTCCGCCGCGGCGCTGCGGGCCAGCCCCTCCAGCACGTGCTTGCCGATGAGGTCCGGCTGCGGGACCTCGATGGGGTAGACGCCGTCGAAGCAGGCCCGGCAGAGCCGCTCGGCCGGCTGGGCACTGGCCGCCGTCAGGCCGTCGAGGCTCACGAAGGCCAGGCTGTCGGCGCCGATGCTCGCCCGGATCTGCTCGACCCCGAGGCCGCTCGCGATGAGCTCCGCACGGCTGGCGAAGTCGATGCCGTAGAAGCACGGCCACATCACCGGGGGGCTCGAGATCCGCACGTGCACCTCGGCGGCACCGGCCTCGCGGAGCATCCGCACCAGGGCCCGCTGGGTGTTGCCGCGCACGATCGAGTCGTCGACGACGACCAGCCGCTTGCCCTTGATCACCTCGCGCAGCGGGTTGAGCTTCAGCCGGATGCCGAGCTGCCGGATCGTCTGGCTCGGCTGGATGAACGTGCGCCCCACGTAGGCGTTCTTGACCAGGCCCTGGCCGTAGGGGATGCCGCTCTGCTCGGCGTAGCCGATCGCCGCCGGGGTCCCCGACTCCGGCACCGGGATGACCAGGTCGGCGTCGACCGGCGCCTCGAAGGCGAGCGTGCGGCCGACCTGCACGCGGGTGGTGTGGATGCCCTGCCCGGCGATCGTGGTGTCGGGGCGGGCGAGGTACACGTACTCGAACAGGCATCCCTTCGGCGTCCCCTCGGCGAAGCGGTCGCTGCGGACGCCGTGCTCGTCGATGGCCAGCAGCTCGCCCGGCTCGACCTCGCGCACGAAGCTCGCGCCGACGATGTCGAGCGCCGCCGTCTCGCTGGCCACGACCCAGCCGCGGTCGAGCCGGCCGAGCACCAGCGGCCGGACGCCGTGCGGGTCGCGGGCGGCGTAGAGCGTGTGCTCGTCCATGAAGACCAGGCAGAACGCGCCCTTCAGGGTGGGCAGCAGCTCCTTGGCGGCGACGTCGATCGGGACGTCGGCGCGGGCGGCCAGCAGGGTGGTGATGAGGTCGGAGTCGGTGGTGGCGCCCATCGAGCCGGTGCGCGGGTCGAGCGCGGCGACGCGGGCGGCCAGCTCACTGGTGTTGGTGAGGTTGCCGTTGTGGCCGAGGGCCAGGTGGCTGCCGGTCTCGAGGCTGCGGAAGCTGGGCTGGGCGTTCTCCCACGTGCTGCTGCCGGTGGTGCTGTAGCGGCAGTGGCCGATCGCCAGGTGGCCCTTCATGCTCGACAGGATCGAGCTGTCGAAGACCTGGGCGACCAGGCCGAGCTCCTTGTAGACGAGCACGTTGCTGCCGTCGCTGACCGCCATCCCGGCGGCCTCCTGCCCGCGGTGCTGCAGGGCGTAGAGGCCGTAGTAGGTCAGGTTGGCGACGTCCTCGTCCGGGGCCCAGACGCCGAAGACCCCGCACTCCTCGCCGACGGGCTTCTCGAGCTCGTCGGCGCGGTCTTCGGCGGCGGGAGAGGAGGGGTCGCTGGCCTGTCCGTGTGCAGTCGGCACGCGGGAGCTCCTGGGAACGAGGGAGGGGAAGCCGGCGCGGCCGAGTGTAGTCGTGACGGCGGGTGCCTCGGGGCTCGCGCGCGCACCGAGGGTGAGCCACGCCGCCTGGGCCGTCCGGACGGCGAGAACGTGGGTTCGTCACACATCCGTCACACGCTGGTTGTGACCGGGCCAGAACTCGGACGCCCGCGGATTGATAGTCGTGAGACCGGGGAGCAGGGCTGCTGAGCACGGGGCTGCAGCAGCGCGGCCCGCCCCCGCGTGCGTGACCTCCTGAAGGAGCACACGTGAAGCGAGTTCTGGCGACCGGAGCGGCCCTGGTCGTGGCCGTCGGCGGCATGGGCCTGGCCCAGGCGCAGCAGCCCAGCGGCTACAAGGTCAACGGCGGCGGGCAG
>DATLGD010000141.1:0-2621 GCA_035540755.1 Mycobacteriales bacterium
GACCCGCTTCGACGCCCTCGCCCCCGAGTACACCTGGTGGGACATCAACGACGCGCTCGCGCCGCAGGGCGTCGCGCGCAGCGAGTGGCTCTCGGTGCTCTGGGCTATCGGCAACGTCTCCGACGCGCACACCGCCCCGGCGTTCCGCGGCTTCCCCGAGGGCGCGGCCACCGGCAACTACCCCGACTACCTGCGCGACTTCTGGGCCGACAACGGCCCGGCGCACCACATCGCCGCCGGCCGCCGCCTCGACGTGCCGGTGCTCGTGCGGCAGGGCGTCAGCGACAACCTGTTCAACCTCAACCAGGCGCTGAAGAACCTCGACGGCCTCACCGAGCGGGCACGCGAGCGCAGCGTCTTCCTCGGCTTCCACGGCGGCCACGCCCTGCCGGCCGTGCTGCCGCCGGGCTCGCAGGCCGGCCAGCCGGTGGCGCTCGGCCCGATGGGCAGCGACCCCTGCTCACCGGCGCTGCAGGGCGGCGAGGGCGACTTCACCTCGCTGCAGCTGCGCTTCTTCGACGTCCACCTCAAGGGCGCGTCCGGCACCGTCCCCGGCGAGGGCGAGTTCGCGCTCATCGACACCGACGGCAGCTGCATCCTCACGCCGACCCTCGGCACCGAGCAGGCCTTCGACGCCGGCGACGTCACGACGCCGGTCGCCGCGGCCGGGCCGCCGCAGTACGTCCCGCTCGGCACCGGCCCGTTCATGGTCGCCGGCACGCCGTACCTCGACGCCACGGTGACGACGCTGACGCCGGACGCGCGCGCCTTCTTCGCCCTCGCCGTCGGCACCAGCCCGGCGAACGCGCGGGTCGTGCACAGCAACCTGCTGCCGCACCGCGAGGCGACGGCGGTGTCCGGCGTCGAGCGCACGATCGAGCTGCCGGCGGTCTCGGTCACGGTGCCGGAGGGCGCGCAGCTGTTCCTCGCCGCCACCCCGTCCGCCGAGATGTTCGGCGCGCACACCAGCCGCGTCCCAGGCGTCATGACGCTGGACGCCGCGACCGTGCGGGTGCCGCTGCTCGCCGCGGCAGCGGAGGAGGCGGGTCCGACCGGCGGCTCGACCGAGGAGTCGGGGGCGACCGAGGGCGGCACGACGCAGGCCACGACGCAGGCCCGCGCCGCCGCGACCCGCCAGCTCCCGGCCACCGGCCTCGACGCCGCTCCCGTCCTCGGCCTGCTGGCGCTGGTCACCGGCGCGGGCGTCGCGGCGGTCCGCCGCCGAGGAGCGGCCGACGGGCGCTGACCCGGCCGCTGCTTCCGAGCGGCCCTCAGCCGGACGACGCCCCCACGGGCACCCGCACCGGCGCCGGAGCCGGCGCGCTCGCGTCCTCGACGCGCAGCTGCGGGAGCAGCCGGTCGAGCCATCCGGGCAGCCACCAGTTCGCCCGGCCGAGCAGCGCCATCGTCGCCGGCACCAGCACCATCCGCACCACCGTCGCGTCGAGCGCGATCGCGACGGCGAGCCCCAGGCCGATCATCTTCACGAACGGGTTCGGGTTGGCAACGAACGACAGGAAGACGGCCATCATGATGAGCGCGCCGCAGGTGATGACGCGCCCCGTGGCCGCCAGCCCGCGCGCGACCGCCTCGGCGTTGTCGCCGGTCTCGGCGTAGGCCTCGCGGATGCGGGAGACGAGGAAGACCTCGTAGTCCATCGACAGGCCGAACAGCACGGCGAAGAAGATGGCCGGCAGCGGCGAGGCGATGAGGTAGGTGTCCTGCAGGCCGATCACCCCGCCGAGCCACCCCCACTGGAAGACGGCGACGACGACGCCGTAGGCAGCGCCGATCGACAGCAGGTTCATCGCCGTCGCCTTGGCCGCCACGGTGACCGAGCGGAACACCACCATCAGCAGCAGGAACGACGCGACCAGCACGGCGCCGAGCAGCAGCGGCAGCGTGTCGGCGAGCTGGGTGTCCAGGTCGATCGCCGACGCGGCCTGACCGGTCACGTGCACGCCGTCGGGTGCTTCCGCCCGGAGCCGCTCGAGCGTCTGGGCGGTGACGTCGTCGGCCGGCGCGGTGGTGGGGATCGCCGGCATGACGGCGGTGTCGCCGCTGTCGGCAAGCCGCGGCTCGCCGACCTCCGCGATGCCCGGGTCGGCCTCGAGCCGCTCGACCAGCGACGGCACGTCGACGTCGGTGACCTGCAGGTCGGCGACGACGAGCAGCGGGGCGTTGGCGCCCGGCCCGAAGCCCTCGGCCAGCAGGTCGTGCGCCTGCCGGTGCGTGGTGCTGATCGGCTCGTCGCCGGCGTCGGGGAAGCCGGTCTCCATCGACAGCACCGGTGCGGCCAGCACCAGCAGCAGCGAGCAGGAGGCGAGGAGGTACGGCCACGGCCGCGCCGAGATCCGGTGCGCCAGTCGCCACCACGCCGTCGCCTCGACCGGACGGGTCGCGCGACGCCGACCGAGCAGCCGCCCGGTGTCGATGCGGTCGCCGAGCAGCGACAGCAGTGCCGGCAGCAGGGTGAGCGCCGTCGCGACGGCGAACAGCACGACCAGCGCCGTGGCCAGCCCGATGGACGCGAGCACGCCCATGCCGGTCAGGACGAGCGCCGCCATCGCGAGGATCACGGTGACACCGGCGAACAGCACGGCGGTGCCGGACGTGCCCAT
>DATLGD010000142.1:0-7167 GCA_035540755.1 Mycobacteriales bacterium
ACCGGGCACGACCCGTACGCCCGCGGCTCGCTGCGCCGCCACCCATCCCCGCGCGAGGTGACGGCGCAGCGAGCCGCGGGCGTACGGGTCGTGCCCGGTGGCGACGAGCACCTCGGCCGCGGAGCCGAGCGCGGTGGGCACGGTCCTGCCGGTCAGCTGGTGGAGATGAGCACGACACCGGCGAACACGGTGACGATGCCGGCGACCAGGCGCACCGTCATGCGCTCGCCGAGCAGCGCCCAGGCGAACATCGAGCTGAACGCCAGCGTCGAGCCGACCGCGATCGGGTAGGCCTGCGACAGCGGCACGTTGGCGAGCACCACCAGCCACAGCGCGAAGCTGACCGCGTAGCAGAGCGCTCCGACGCCGGCGAGCAGCACAGCGGGGGAGGCCCAGCTGCCCGAGCGCACGAGCCCGGCCGCGTCGGCGAGGTTGGCGCGCAGCACGACCAGGCCCGCGACGCTCAGGACGACGTAGGCGAGAAAGGCCACGACGACCGCGCCGCGCACGGACGCGATCAGCACGTCAGCCCCGGGCTGGGGTGCAGACGGCGAACAGGCTGACCCCGCGACGCTCGCCGACCGGCAGCACCCGCTCGAGGGAGACGACGCCGCGCAGCGCCGCGTTCAGCGGAGCCGGCACCTGGGCGATGTCGCTGCCCGTGCTGCGCTTGCGACGGGCGGCCGCCAGCGGCCGCATGAGCACGTTCCACGACCAGAGCCGCTGCACGTTCAGGCCTGCGCCGGTGAGCACGGCGTCCAGGCTCTCGCGGGTGTAGCGGCGCAGGTGGTGAACGGCCTCGTCGTGGGCCGACCAGAGCGCCGGATCAGCGGGCACGGCGACGACGAGGACGCCGTCCGGGCGCAGGATCCGGCGCAGCTCGGCGGCGGCCTTGGCGTCGTCGTCGAGGTGCTCGAGCACGTCGAGGCAGGTGACGGCTCCCATCGACTCGGACGTCAGCGGCAGGTGGTGGGCGTCGGCGCGGGCCACGGTGAGACCGCGCGACTTCGACAGCTCGGCGCCGATCTCGGAGTACTCGAAGGCGAGCGTGCGCCAGCCGAGCTTCTCCAGCACCCGCACGTTGCCGCCGGCAGCCGCGCCGACGTCGGCCGCCCACCCGCCGGTGCGGCGATCACGCAGGACCCGCTCGAGGACGCTGCGGCGCTCGGCGAACCACCAGTGCTTGTCCTCGATGGTCGCCAGGGCCTCGATCTCGACCGGGTCCACGCAGTTCCTCCGTACGGGCACGCTCCGCGGCGCCCCGTGCGGACACCGGGGTCGACGGTACCGCCGCGGACGCTGCAGCCCGGGCGCCTCGCCTGGCTATTCTCCGGAGCGCACCGCACGCCTCCTGGCGGCGGCGTGTCCTGCACCTGCGGCGAGGAGAGGTCGGTGCTTGCCGCGGTGACCTCGCACGCCGCCCCGCGCGTCCGCCCGGGCAACGTCCTGCGGAGCCTGCCGCCGCGGACCGCGGGAGCGCTCGCCGTGGTGGGCGTCGTGCTGAGCGGCCACGCCGTCGTGCTGTCGCGCAACCGGCACTTCTTCTTCCAGGACGACGTGCAGTCGTACTACGCGCCGCTCTGGGTCGACATCGGCCGGCGCCTGCGCGACGGCGAGCTGCCGGTGCTGGCGCCGAGCGAGTGGATGGCCGGCAACTACCTGCTCGAGGCGCAGGTCGGCCTGTGGAACCCGGCGCAGCTGCTGATCGCTCTGCTCGCGCCGTCCTTTGCGAACCTGGCCGTTCTCGCCGCGACGGTGGCGATCAGCTTCGCCGTGCTGCTCGGGACGGGCACCTACCGGGCGGCCCTGGCCCACGGTGCCGACGTGCGATGGGCGGTCTCGGCGGGCGCGGCAGCACCGTTCGCCGGCTGGACCCTCTGGTACGACTCGGCGACCTGGGTCCTCGCCCTCGTCGGAACCGCCTTCGTCACCCACGCCTGGGCCTCCGCCGTGCGCTACGCCGACGGGGCTGCCGGGCCCCTGCCGGCCTTCGCCTGGCTGTACCTGGCCCTGAGCACCGGCTACCCCTACGCGGCGCTGGGCGTGGCGCTGCTCAGCACCGGCCTGCTCGCCCGCCTGGCCGCCGTCCGCTCCGGGCGCGCGGTGCTGCTCCGGCTGGCCCTGCTCGGCGCCGCCGCCGCGTCCTGCGCTGCGATCACCTACCTGCCCGCCCTGCTGTCGCGTGACGTCACCCTCCGCGAGGCGATGGTGGGGGAGACCTTCGTGCGCGACTACTTCGTCGTCGAACCCTGGCAGTCGCTGGCCGCCCTCGTGCCCACCCACCTGCCGGCGTTCGGGTCCTTCGAGGGCCCGGAGCAGATCCCGAGCACCTGGATCGCCTGGTTCCTCCTGCCGGCGCTCGCCGTCCTCGACTGGCGGCGGGTCCGGGCCCGCGCAGCCGACGTCGCCGGGCCGGCGGTGGCCTCGCTCGCCGTCCTGCTCTGGGTGGCCGGTCCGGCCTACGCCGGTCCGCTGCGCTGGCCGGCCCGGATGCTGCCGTACCTGGCGGTCGCCGCTCTGGTGACGCTGGCGGTGGCCGCCTCGGCCGGGACCTCCTGGTCCCGGTGGCCGCTGCGCGTCGGCGTCATGGCCGGTCTGGTCGCCGTCGGCGGCGCGCGGGCGGTCGCCGGCCGCACCGACCCGGTCGATGCGGCCCTCGGCACAGGTCTGGTCGTCGTCCTCGCCGTGGCGACCGGGCTCGCCTGGCGGCTGCGCGGTGCCCGCCTCGCAGCGGGCGTGGTGACGCTGTCGGTGCTGCCGGTGCTCGCGCTCCAGCTGACCGTGCACCCGCGCAACCCGAACGTCATCGCGTGGGGCTTCCCGGCCGACCGCGCAGCGGCGTCCGACGCCTTTCCCGATCACGACGGGTCGACCCTGCAGCTCGCCGACGTCAACCTGGTCGAGCGGGCGGACCGGTCGGTCGACCGGGCGTGGAGCGCGCTCGCGTTCGGCAACTACGCGCGCGGCATGGACCGGGACCACGTCAACGGGTACACGCCGATCGGCCACCAGGGCTTCCGCTCGCTGCTGTGCGAGCGGCACGCCGGCACCCTGTGCGACCGCGCCCGGGAGCAGGCCTTCGCCCGCGACCCGGCCACCGGCTCCCGGTACGTGGACCTGCTCGCGGTGCGCCGGGTGGTGCTGCAGCGCGCGCAGTACCCCACCGCCGCCGACCAGCCTCCGCCGCCGGGGTGGGCGCAGACCGCGGTCGACCCGTGGACGGTGACACTCGAGCGCACGGACCGGGTGCGACCTCCCGGCGACGTCGCCGCCGCGGTCGGCGTCGAGGTCGGCCCGACGTCGACGTCCGCCCGGTCGACCACCGCCCGGGTCTCCTCGGCCGGCGGCGGTCTCGTCGTGCTGTCCCGGCTCGCCTGGCCCGGGTACGCCGCCGCCCTGGACGGCCGGACGCTGCCGGTCACGGCCCTCGACGACGTCTTCCTCGCCGTCGAGGTGCCGCCGGGCACGGTCGACGCCGAGCTGGTCGTCCGCTACGAGCCGCCGGGCTGGCGGCTCGGCACCGTCCTGGCGGCGCTGGGCGCGCTCGTTCTGGCCGGTCTCGTGGTCGAGCGCCGGCGGAGCCTCAGCCGGCGAGCGGCGCCCGCACCATGAGGGCGATGCCCGTCTCCATCGGGGTGAGGCGCACCCGGCCGGCACCGGGCGGCAGGGGAGCGAAGCGCAGCACCCGGGGCTGGAGGCGTGTCTGCGGCCGCTCGGCGTAGGTGGCCGGCACCCGCCGACGGGCGACGGCGCCGACGAGGGCGAGCACCTCCGCCACGGTGCGGCTGCGCCCTTCCCGCACCAGTGCGGTCGAGAACCCCTGCGGCGCCGCTGCTCCGGCCTCGAGCGCGAGCTCCGCGGCGTCGGAGCTGAGCAGGTAGTCGCGCCGGGTGTCCGGGCTGACGAAGACGGTCATGGGCTGCCGCAGCCGGGTGCAGCGGACCGCCGTCGAGACCAGCCCGCGCGCGCTCAGGCGCCCCTGCGCCAGCCCGTAGACGTTGCTCATGCGGCACGCGACCACGCGGGCGCCGGTCTGCTCGGCCACCTCCCGCAGCAGCCCTTCCTGGCGGAGCTTCTCCTTGCCGTACGGGGCGACCGGGCAGGGAGGGGTGTCCTCCTGCACCACCTGCGGACCCTGCCCGCCGTAGAGGGCCCCGCCGGAGGAGGCGAACACGACCGTCGTGCCGGCGGCGACCGGCTCCGGCAGGGCGCGCAGCGCGTCACCGACGGCGGCGAGGCCCGCCGTCTCGGCCGCCAGGTCGTCCTCGGATGCGCCGACGTGGCCGACGCCGGCCGCCCACAGCACCGTCGTGGGCCCGCCGGCGGAGGCCAGTCGGATGAGCTCGGCCCGCAGGTGCCCCGGCACCTCTTCGGGCGCGGACCAGGGCGGCCGCACCAGGTGGACGTCGACGCCGCGCCGGGCCAGCGAGGTGCGGAAGCCCGAGCCGAGGATTCCGCGGCCGCCGAGCAGCACGTACCTCACGCGACGGACTGCGGGCGCTCCGAGGCGCGGTCCTGCACGGGAGCCGACGGCCGCACGGGGTCGGCCCGCGCGTCGTCGAGCGCGGCCTGCAGGTTCCAGAGCGCGCGGGCGTCGGCGTGCTCGGCGATGACGTAGAGCGGCTTGCCGATGGAGTTGCGCACGGCGAAGCTGATGTACTCGGCCAGCGTCGCCAGGGTGATGAACACGCCGCCGGCGAGCAGCAGCTGGGTGATGAACACCGAGGCCCAGCCGGGGGTGGTCTCGAAGGCGCCGGTCAGCCGGCGCTGGGCGACGAAGGCCGCGACCGCGAGACCGGTCAGCGCGATCACGACACCGACGACGGCCACCAGGCGCAGCGGGCGGGCTCCGGTCGACAGCACCATCCGCCAGAAGTGGCTGAGCAGGCGGCGGTAGTCGTACGAGGACTCCGACCCTTCGCTGCGCATCTCCAACGGGCAGCGGGCGCCCTCCCCGCACGACCAGTTCATGGCGACGTCGAGGTAGACGCTGTCGCCCATGTAGGCGCAGGCGGATCGGGCCACCGAGCCCTCGATGAGCCGGAAGCTGTGGAAGTCGCCGCGCGAGCCGCTCATGACCCGGAACAGTGCCTTGGCCGTGCGCGACGCGGCGTTGCGCACCGCCCCGTGCGGCGGCGCGTTGCTCGGCCGGGCGTACACCAGCGGCACGCTCTCGTCGGCGGCGGTGCGGAGCATGGCGGCGACCCCGGCCGGGTCGTGCTGGCCGTCCTCGTCCATGGTGGCGATCCAGTCGCCGTTGGTGGACACGATGCCCGCGACCGTGGCCGGGTGCTGGCCGAAGTTGCGGGTCAGCCACAGCACGCGCACGCGACGGTCGAGCGCCTCCAGCGACCGCAGCCGCTCGCGCTCCCCTGCCGGCAGGGCCGGGTTGTCGCAGACGAGCAGCACCTCGTCGAGCCGCACGACCACGCCGGCGGCCAGCTCCAGCCGGTCGGCGACCTGCAGCGCCTCGGTGACGACGTCGGTCAGCGCCGGCCCGGCCCGGTACACCGGCACGACGACGCTGAGCGTCTGCTCGAGCGGCCGCACGGGGCGGTCGGGCGTCGCGGTCATGGCGCCAGGCTAGTGCCCGCCGGTCGTTGCCGGCGCCACCGCGCCGAGGCTCGCCGGCCCACCGGGAAGGCCCAGTGCGCACGTAGGGTCTGCGCGTGGACGGGGAGTCGCTGTTCGACGCCGGCGAGCGCGCGGCCGAGGACCGGGTGGCGCCGCTGGCGGTCCGGATGCGGCCCCGCAGCCTCGACGAGGTGGTCGGCCAGCAGCACCTGCTCGGTGCGGGCGCGCCGCTCCGGCGCCTGGTGGAGGGCGACGCGCCGCTGTCGGTGGTGCTGTGGGGCCCGCCCGGCACGGGCAAGACCACCCTCGCCTACGTCATCGCCAGCTCGACGCGACGCCGGTTCCGTGAGCTGTCGGCCGTCACGGCCGGTGTCAAGGACGTCCGGCTCGTCGTCGAGGAGGCGCGCAGGGCACTCGGCGAGACCGGCGCGCAGACGGTGCTGTTCGTCGACGAGGTGCACCGGTTCAGCAAGACCCAGCAGGACGCGCTGCTGCCGAGCGTCGAGAACCGCTGGGTCACGCTCGTCGCCGCCACGACGGAGAACCCGTTCTTCAGCGTCATCTCCCCGCTGCTGTCCCGCAGCCTGCTCCTGACCCTCGAGCCGCTGACCGACGACGACGTCCGCGCCGTCGTCCGTCGCGCGGTCGCCGACCAGCGCGGCCTCGGCGGCGCCGTCACGATCGACCCGGACGCCGAGGAGCACCTGGTCCGGCTGGCCGGCGGCGACGCCCGGCGGGCGCTCACCGCCCTGGAGGCGGCCGCCGGCGCGGGGGACCGTGTGACCCTGGCCCTCCTCGAGCAGGCGGTCGACCGGGCGGCCGTCCGCTACGACCGCGACGGCGACCAGCACTACGACGTCATCAGCGCCTTCATCAAGAGCATCCGCGGTTCCGACGTCGACGCCGCGCTGCACTACCTCGCCCGCATGTTCGAGGCAGGGGAGGACCCGCGCTTCATCGCGCGGCGCCTGGTGGTGCACGCCAGCGAGGACGTCGGCATGGCCGACCCGTCGGCGCTCCAGGTCGCGGTCGCCGCGGCGTCGGCCCTCGAGCTGATCGGGATGCCCGAGGCCCGGCTCAACCTGGCCCAGGCCACCATCCACCTGGCGCTCGCGCCCAAGAGCAACGCGGTGCTGGCCGCGGTCGACACGGCGCTGGCCGACGTGCGGTCCGGGCGCACCGGCACGGTGCCCGCGCACCTGCGCGACAGCCACTACCCGGGCGCGCGCAAACTCGGTCACGGCAGCCCCGGCGGCTACCGATACCCTCACGACTTCCCGGGAAGGGTCGTGGCGCAGCAGTACGCGCCCGACCCGGTCGTGGGGCGGGAGTACTACTCGCCGAGCGGCCTCGGGGTCGAGCGCGTCGCCGCCGAGCGGCTCGCGGGGCTGCGCGAGGTGCTGCGCGGTGACCGCGGTGTCGTCCCGGGGGACGTCGCGACCGGCTTCCGGCCCCGCTGCAGGCCCGCACGCCCGACCACCGAGGAGCTCGACGCCCTCGCGACCCAGGAGGACGACACGTGAGTGGCGGTGAGATCGCGGCGCTCGTGATCGCGGGAGCGCTGGCCGTGCTGCTGTTGGCGCTGACGTTCGT
>DATLGD010000143.1:0-10583 GCA_035540755.1 Mycobacteriales bacterium
GCGTAGTCCTCGTCGGGTCGAGGCCCTGCGTCGTCGCTGAAGAGCACCTCGCGCGGGTCATGCGTCGTGGAGGCGACCAGCAGCACCCGCCGGCGTCGTTGAGGGGATCCGGTGAACCGGGAGTCGACCGTCCGGTAGGCCCACCGGTAGCCGAGCTGCTCCAGTTCCCGGACGAGGTAGCGCATGGCCTGCCCGCGGTCCAGCGCAAGCATGTTCGGGACGTTCTCGATCAACAGCCACGGCAGCCGGTCACCCTTCGCGCCGGCGAGCCGCAGGGCCTCGAAGACGTGCGAGACCAAGCTGGACGCCGCGCCGGAGATGCCGGCGGTCCGCCCCGCCTGGGACAGGTCGGTGCACGGGAAGCCGGCGGCAAGGACGTCCAGGTCGGCTGGCAGGTCTCGCAGCTCGCGCACGTCGGGGTGGATCGGGATGCCGTCGAAGCGGGCAGCCAGGACCTTGCGCGCAGGCTGCCACCACTCGCACAGCAGCTCGGTCTCCACGGCCTCGCCGAGCGCACGCTGGAAGCCGAGCTCGATCCCGCCGATCCCGGCGAAGAGCCCTGCGATCTTCATGGTGCCCGGCACGGTGGCCCTCCGACGTGGTGTTCCTGCGGTCGGACTGAAACTAGCTGCGGGGGAGGACAAACTCGAGTACCTGCAGCCGGGTGTTGGTTTCGTCCCCAGGGCAGGTAGAGGCCCTTGACACCCCACCCCTGGTGCGGTCGGGGTGCGTTCCCAGTCGTCCCACAGCAGCGGGCTGCGCGAGGTCCGAAGGTCGGGAGCTGCCTATCGGAGCAGGTCCAGCGTGCGGACGCTCAACCCGACGTGGAGTCGCTGGCCCCAGCTGAGGGTGAGGTGATCGTCCTCCAGGCCGTCGCCGAACACGACGAGCTCGTCGCTGCGGGCGTCCAGCCAGAGCGCCTCGTCGGACAGCAGCCCTTCGGTCAGGGACGTGCCGGTGGCCGGCGACGGCCACGCCTCACGGACGAACCAGGCCAGTGCCCGCTGGGTCGGTCCGGGCAGCGGGAGGTCGCTGCGGCGCTGCTGGGACACCGACCGGCACCAACCGGTGGCCCCGGTCCCGGTTCCGACGAGGAGTCCGCTCGAGGCGTGCTGCTCGGTACGGCCATCGGCCAGGGTGAGGGCGTAGCGGGCGGTCTGGTGACTGCGGTGGCCGACGTAGACCTCGTTCAGGGCGTGCAGCTCCTGCCCGTCGTCGGAGCGCGCGACGACCATGGTCCGCCGCTCGAGATGGTCGGTCACGTCGCCGGACACAGCGCGCGCGAGCAGTGGGCCTGCGGAGGCAGGCGCGTGCGGCACGAGCACGCCGGGGTTGCGACCCGGGTCGGGACCGATGCCGATGACGACCTGGCCGTCGAGGTACTTGGCGACGTTCGCGACCAGGCCGTCCTGGCCGACGACCACCACCACGTCCTCCGGCGCGAACAGGAACCTGGACAGGTCGCCCCGCTCGACCGTGCCGCGTCGCCAGTCCAGAGGCACGACCGACATCACGTGCGCCAGGGCGGCCTGCTGCTGCTCGTGGGCGGCCTGCAGCTCTGCGATGTCCCGGCCGCGGCTGGCGAGGAAGAAGGCGGCCTGACCGGGAGTGCCGTGCCGGGCCAGCAGCTCCTCGAGCTCCGTCCTGCGGTGCACGAGGACCACCCGCGGGGCCAGCGTCATCGCGCCGCGTCCCCCGTCACGGGCTGACCGGCGAAGCGCGCCAGCACCGGTGCCAGCAGGTCGGGCGTCAGCACAAGGTTCCCGATGGCGGGCAGTTGGCCGGCCGCCTCCCGTGCAGCCAGTGCCAGCAGCAGCTCGGGGCGGGCGTTGTCGTAGGCCGCCATCCGGGCGGTCTCTGCGGCTCCCTCGGCCTGCCCGGTGACGCGTGTGGTCGTCGCGCGGGTCTCGGCGAGCAGCTGCTCCCGTTCGGCCTGCGCCGCGGTCTCGATCGCCCCGGCTGCTGCGGCCTCCTCGGCCTTGCGCCGGTTGTTGGCGCCGCGTTGGCTGACCAGCTGCTCCTCGCGGCGGGCGAGCTCGATCTGGCTCTGCAGCTCGTTCTCGCTGATGGTGCGCTCGCGCTCCACGGCCAGCGCCCGGCGCTCGTAGGTGGCCCGGTCGGCCTCTTGCTGCAGCTGCTCGCGGGTCGGGGTGCGCAGGGCCTTCTCCACCTCCGGCTCCGGTCGGACCGCGACCACCCGAGCGTCGATCACGGCGACGCCCGTCTCGGCGAGCCGGGCGTCGGTGGCGAGCCCGGTCGCGATCTGCTGGCGCGCCGCGGCGACACCAGTGACGAGCGCGTCCTGCAGCGGCATGCGCGCCAGCAGGTCGAGCACGTGCTGCTGAGCGGTCTCGGTCAGCAGGCCCGCGAGCTGCTCGAGCGGCGCACCGCGCCAGCGGCCGGTCACGGGGTCCAGCGAGAAGTCGATGCGCCCCGCCGCGACGGCCGGGTCGGTGACGCGGTAGGTGACCGTGGCCTGAACCGTGACGTCCTGGAAGTCCGCCGTCCGAGCGTGGAACAACAGCGGGAGCTCGCGGTCGTCCACGGGAACCTCGGACAGCACCGCGGTGAGCGGCCGGAACCAGAACGACAGGCCCGTGCCGGCGTGCACGACGCGGCCGCGCCGCTGGTGCTGGACGTGCGCGGTCGGGGTGCCCCGCAGGTGGCGGACGAATGGGTAGCGGGTGATGTCTGCCATGACTCTCTCCTCTTGTCGTCGTGATGACGATAATGCGTGCTGAGCCGCTTCTCGTCAAGTAGCCGATAAGTGGATAGGCTCGGCACGTGGCCAAGCGGAGGAGTGACAGGCGGCCCGACGTCGCGGTCACGGTGGACCTGGTCGTGCTGACGGTGCGGGCCGGCGCCCTGGCGGTGTTGCTCGTGGAGCGGGGCGAGCAGCCATTCCTGGGTCAACCGGCGCTGCCCGGCGGGTTCCTCGGCCCGGACGAGGACCTCCCGGCTGCGGCCGAGCGCGAGCTGGCGGAGGAGACCGGTCTGCCGGCTGGCTCGGTGCACCTCGAGCAGCTCGCCACCTACGGTGCACCGGACCGAGACCCGCGCCAGCGCGTGGTGACCGTGTGCTACCTGGCTCTGGCGCCCGACCTGCCGTCGCCCGTGGCCGGCACGGACGCCGCGGAGGCGTACTGGACGCCGGTCGACGAGGCGCTCGCCGCCCCGCTGGCGTTCGACCACGCCGTGCTGCTCGTCGACGGGCTCGAACGCGCCCGCGCGAAGCTCGAGTACACGCCGCTGGCGGCGGCGTTCTGTCCGGCCGAGTTCACCGTCGCCGAGCTGCGTCGGGTCTACGAGGCGGTGTGGGGCCTGCCGCTGGACCCGCGCAACTTCCACCGCAAGGTCACCGGCGCCGCCAGCTTCCTCGAGCCGACCGGCCACACCACCACACGCGACGGCGGCCGGCCTGCTCAGCTGTTCCGGCGCGGCAGCGCCCAGCTCCTGCACCCGCCGATGCTGCGTGGCCAGTAGCGCCGCCGACTGGTCCTGCGACCTGGTCAGGACGACCGATACAGCCAACGTACAGCCACGGGATCGGACGGCGGCGGACTCTGCCGAACCTGAGCAACGCGCTGACCTGCGGAAACGTCCGTTGGCGGACGGCGTCGGACCCCCCGCACTTGACTACGGATCAAGAGGTTGCAGGTTCGAATCCTGCCGAGCGCACCCCTCCGCGGTGTGCTGTTTCCTGCGTCCTGATGCTGGCTCGTTGGCGGCCCGCCGATCTCGAGGTCGTCCGTGAGACAGGTCCGCACCGTCGCCGCGACGGTGACCTCGTCCGACAGGTCAACGGACCCGTAGATCAAGGTCATGGTTTCAGGCCGCGGTCGACCCGGTCCTCGAACAGAGCGACGCCGTAGCGGCAGGGTCCACCTGTGCGCTGAGGTATCGCCCCCACGGGCCCGTCGACGATCGCGCGGTCGGACGCCAGTTGGGCTCTAGCTCGGCCTCGGCGCACACGTCCTTCACCACGGCCGGGACACGCGGTGGAGCTGGACGGTGAGCGCTGAGTGCGCCACAATCGTGGCCATGAGCGTCGAGCCGTTGCGTGCGGTCAGGGACCACCTCTCAGAGGTCGTGGACCGGGTGCAGATGCAGCACGAGCGCGTCACCATCACCCGCAACGGCCGGGCGGCGGCTGTGCTGATCAGCCCCGAGGACTTGGCCGAGTTGGAGGAGACGTTGTCGGTGCTGTCCGATGCCCGCGCGCTCGCCGACATCCGGGAGGCCGACGCGGCCTACGTCCGTGGTGACGTCGTGCGGGGTGTGGAGGCGGTCCGCCGGCTCCGGCGGTGACCGATGCGGCGTACGAACTTGTCCTGACCGCGCCCGCCCGACGGGCGTTGGCCGAGGAGCTGCCCGAGGCGGTGGCCGCCGCAGCCATCGAGTTCCTCACGACCGCAGTGGTCCGTGAGCCCCGTCGCGTCGGCAAGCCGCTGCGACGCGAGCTCGAGGGCATCTGGTCGGCGCGGCGCGGTACGTACCGAATCCTGTACCGGGTCAGGCAGGACCTCCACGAGGTGGTCGTCCTGCGCATCGAGCACCGCGCGGACGTCTACAGAGCGCCGTGACCTCGGCGACGGCCTCAGGCCGAAGGTGGTGCGGTCGTCGGGCTCGCTGATGGCTGCTGTCCCTGCTGATGCGCAGCACCGGCTGGAGAGACCGCCGGCTCCTATCCCGCAGCGGCCTCCGGGGAGCGCCCCGGCTGGAACGACAGGCCGAACGGGCTGACCGTCCCGGGCAGTGGACCGCCGGCCGGCAGGGGGGCGCCGTCGACGGCGAGGTCGTGCTCGGCGGTGAGGGTCGCGAGCATGACGCTGGAGGTCAGCAGGACGACGTTGCGGCCCGGGCACATCCCGGCGCCCCCGCTGAACGGCACCAGCGGCCAGTCGTCGTTCGTGCGCTCGCGCAGCCAGAGCTCAGGCGCGAAGCGGTGCGCCTCGGGCACCCGGGTGTCGTCGCGGTGGAACAGCGGCGCGAAGACGACCACCGACGAGCCGGCCGGAAGGGTGCCGGTCGACCAGTGGGTCTCCTCGCTCGTCTCGCGCAGGATCGCGGGCGTGGTCGGCCACAGGCGCAGGGACTCCAGCACGCAGGCACGGGCGTAGGGCAGGTCCGGCAGCCCGCCGACCTCCGCCCGCACGGCATCGGCGGCGCCGGGCTGGCTGTGCACCAGCGCCAGCGCCCGGAACGTGGCCCAGGTGGTGGCGTCGAAGGCGAACAGCCACTGCGGCACCTGCTGCACCTTCTCCTCGTCCGACAGGCCGGGTGTGGCGGCCACGAGCTCGGCCAGGCTGCCCGGCTCGGCGCGCTCGAGGTGCCCGTGCAGCCGGGCGAGGAAGCGCCGGCGGGTCGCGTCGCGTGAGGGCTTCAGCCAGGTCCAGTTGGCGTCCTTGCGCAGCCGCAGGAGCAGGTCGGTGGTCTCCTCGTCGTCGACCGCGCCGTCGCCCAGCACAACCCGCCGGACGGCCCGCCACCACGCCCGGGCGAAGTCGTCCCAGGGAACGGCGCCGCCGCCGCGCAGCAGCGACCGGCCCTCCTCCTGCACCGCCGCCGACATCGGCCCGGCGAGCCGGTGCAGCGGTGACCCGGTGTCGAGGACCGCCTCGTTGAACGGCCGCCGCACAGCCCGCTCCGCGGGCGTCGACACCAGCAGCCCCTCTGGCTGGAAGTGCTCGAGGGCGCCCCGCTTCTCCTCGGTGTCGAGCCGGAAAGGCACCGGCGACTGGTCGAGGACGCGGTGCACGTCGTCGGGCTCCAGCACGAAGGTCATCCGCCTGCCGGGGATGGGCAGCATCAGCGGCCCGGAGCCGTACTTGTCGCGCATCGACTGCAGGACCTGCACAGCCCTGGCGTCGGCGTCGAGCCGCTGGGCAAGCGCCACGGCGCGGGGACGGCGGGCGATCGCGCCCTTCGCCGCCGTGGGCGCCATGACCGCCGCCGTCACCTTGACCGTGTCGAGCAGCGAGGTGGTCGGGATCGTCGACGTCGCCATGCCGTTCGCCCTGCCCGGCCCGGCCTCGCGTCACGCCTGTGCCGACGATCTGTCATGCGCGCGCTCCGCCTCGCGCGGCAGGCCGTGCAGGTGCCGCGGATGCCGGTGGCCAGGCCGCGCCGGGCGGCCCGTCGACAGTTGGCCGCGCGGGTGATGGAAGCGCTACCCGAGGTGCGCGAGGCCGCCAGTCGCCTTGCGGCGGTCGCTGACGAGACCCTGGACCTGGTGCACGCCTGGAGGCCGTCTCAGCGCCCGCACTGACGCTGCTGCCCTCCTGCGCCGGCGTGAGCCTCACCGTTCTGGTGTGGACGGGGACCCGTTCACGGTGACGGCCACACCCGCCGACATCACGAGCCTGGACGCGGTCCAGTGCAGATGCTCAGCGGACTGGACGTGCTGGCGGAGGTGCGTCGGCCGGCACCCAGAACGCTCGTCGCGGTCCAGGTGTGCAACGACTCCGAGATCGGGCCGTTCCTCGACGCCGGCGCGTGCACGGCGTTCGCCCGCCGAGTCCCGCCGGCCGACATCGCCGGCGCCATCTGCGACCTGCTGGCCGCCTGAGGCTCAGCCGGGCCGAACCGGCGCTCGAGGCCGGCACGCGTCACGGACCGCATAAGGTCCATGCGGTGACAGGGAACGCCCCGCGGGCGCTGCTGCTCGAGAACATCCACGACGACGCCGCCTTCACCCTCCGCGACGGCGGCTTCGACGTCGAGCGGCGCACCGCCGCCCTCGACGAGGCCGAGCTCGTGGCCGCGGTGCCCGGCGTCGAGGTGCTGGGCATCCGCTCGACGACCTCGGTGACCCCGCGTGTCCTGGAGGCGGCGGACTCGCTCCGGGCCATCGGCGCGTTCTGCATCGGCACCAACCAGATCGACCTGGCGGCGGCGACCGGCCGCGGCGTCGCGGTGTTCAACGCCCCGTTCAGCAACACCCGCAGCGTCGTCGAGCTGGCCCTCGCCGAGATCATCGCGCTGACGCGGCGGGTCACCGACAAGAACGCCGACATGCACGCCGGGGTCTGGGACAAGTCGGCGGTCGGCAGCCACGAGGTCCGCGGGCGGCGCCTCGGCATCGTCGGCTACGGCAACATCGGCAGCCAGCTGTCGGTGCTGGCCGAGGCCCTGGGCATGTCGGTGCTGTTCTACGACACCGTCGACAAGCTCGCGCTCGGCAACGCGCGACGGGTCGGCACGCTCGAGGAGCTGCTGGCCGAGGCCGACGTCGTCACGCTCCACGTCGACGGGCGGGCCGGCAACAGCGGGCTGTTCGGCGAGGAGCAGTTCGCCCGGATGCGCAGGGGCGGCATCTTCCTCAACCTGTCGCGCGGCTTCGTCGTCGACCACGGCGCACTGCGCCGGCACGTCGAGAGCGGGCACCTCGCCGGCGCGGCGGTCGACGTCTTCCCGCAGGAGCCCAAGCGGCCGGGCGAGCCGTTCGTCTCCGAGCTGCGCGGCCTGCGCAACGTCATCCTGACGCCGCACGTCGGCGGCTCGACCGAGGAGGCGCAGCAGGACATCGGCAACTTCGTGGCCGGCAAGCTGCGCGACCACGCCCGCGACGGCGCCACCTCGCTGAGCGTGAACCTCCCCGAGGTGGCCCTGGCGCGCAAGCCCGGCGCGCACCGGCTCCTGCACCTGCACGCCAACACCCCCGGCGTGCTGGCCACGCTCAACGGCCTGCTCGCCGACCACGCCCTCAACGTCGAGGGCCAGCTGCTCGCCACGCGCGGACAGCTGGGCTACGTGGTCACCGACGTCGCGCCGTTCGCGGCGCCCGACGTCGTTGACGCGCTGGCGGCGCTGCCCGAGACGGTGCGGCTGGACGTGCTGCGGTGAGCCTGGTCGAGGCGCTGCGCGAGGCCGTCGGCGCCGACCACGTCCTCGTCGACGCGGACGTGCGGCGCTCGTTCGAGACCGACTGGACCGGTCGCTTCACCGGCTCGGCGCGAGCCGTGGTGCGGCCCGCCTCGACCGCCGAGGTCGCTGCGGTCGTGCGGGCGTGCGGGGCGCACGAGGTCGCCGTGCAGGTGCAGGGCGGCAACACCGGGCTGGTCGGCGGGTCGGTGCCGGGCGGTGGGGAGGTCCTGCTCAGCCTCACCCGGCTGAACTCCCTCGGCGACGTCGACCGCGCCGCGGCGCAGGTCAGCGCCGGCGCGGGGGTGACCCTCGCCGCTCTCACCGCGCACGCCCGGGCGGCCGGCCTCGACGTCGGCGTCGACCTCGCGGCGCGCGACTCGGCCACGGTCGGCGGGCTGGTGGCGACGAACGCCGGTGGCGTGCGGGTGCTGCGGTACGGCAGCATGCGCGAGCAGGTCGTCGGGGCGGAGGCGGTGCTCGCCGACGGGTCGGTCGTGAGCCGCCTCGGCGGGCTGGCGAAGGACAACACCGGCTACGACCTGGTGTCGCTGCTGTGCGGCAGCGAGGGCACGCTCGGCGTCATCACCGCCCTGCGGCTGCGCCTGGTCCCGCTCCTGCGGGCCCGGTCGGTGGCGCTGCTGGCCCTGCCGGACGTCGCGACGGTGGTCGCGGCGCTGCCGGCGCTGCGGGAGCGACTGCCCGACCTGTCGGCCGCGGAGCTGCTGTTCGCCGACGGCCTGGACCTGGTCCGCCGCCATGCGGCGCTGCCGGCACCGTTCGCCGACGAGCACTCCTGCTTCCTGCTGCTCGAGTGCGCGGCGCGGACCGATCCCACCGACGAGCTGGTCGAGGCGGTCGCCGCGGTCGACGGCGTGCTCGACGCGACGGTCGCAGGCGACGCCCCGGGCCAGCGCGCGCTGTGGGCCTACCGGGAGAAGCACACCGAGGCGATCAGCGCGCTCGGCGTCCCGGTGAAGCTGGACGTGAGCGTCCCGGTGGCGGCGCTGGCCGAGCTCGTGGAGGAGCTGCCGGCGGCCGTCGCGTCCGTGGCGGCGGCCGCACGGGTCGTGCTGTTCGGCCACGTCAACGAGGGCAACCTGCACGTCAACGTGCTCGACGCCGGCCCTGCCGGGGAGCAGGTCACCGAGGCCGTCCTGCGCCTGGTCGCCGGCCTGGGCGGCAGCATCAGCTCCGAGCACGGCGTCGGCCGGTCGAAGGTCGCCTGGCTCGGCCTGTCCCGCTCGGAGGCGGAGCTGGCGGCGATGCGCGCCATCAAGCGGGCGCTCGACCCGCACGGCCGGCTCAACCCCGGTGTGGTCCTGCCCGTTCCGGTCGCCTGACGCACCCCAGCGGTGCCGACTGCCCGGGGCCGGTGTTGAGCGCGGTCGCGCACACCTGCGCGCCGGGGGCGGCCCGGACGGTCGCGGTGAACGCGTCGTCGGCGGGCACCTCGGCGACGACGGCGCCGTCGACCTGCACCCGCACCCGCACCGGGCCCGGGCCGTCCGGGTCGGCCGCCCGCCCGCGCAGCACGACGTCGTCGCCGACCAGCTCGGCCGCCTGCAGCCCACCGACGGGAGGAGCGGTGGCCGGGGGGACGGCGAGCAGGCCGAGCGGCGACTTGACGGCGAGCACCCGGCGGGCCGAGGCGACGGCGCCGTCGCGCGGGAGCCGCCCGTCGTCGAGCGCGGCCTGCACGGCGTCGACGGCGGCGAGCGGGTCGACGCAGCTCATCGCCCAGTCCGCGCCGGCCTGCAGCGCGCGCAGCGCCGCCTCCGACGGCGCGATGCCGAGGGCCGCCGACGACGCCTCCATCGACACGCTGTCGGTGAGGATCACGGTGCCCGGCCCTGCGCGCTCGCGCAGCACGCGCAGGGCGTTCGGGGACAGGGTCGCCGGAACGCCGGGCTCGGTCAGCCCCTCGCTCTGCAGGTGCCCGACCATGACGACGCTCGCGCCGGCCTCGAGCACCGCGTCGAAGGGGAGCAGGTCGTTGCCTTCCAGGGCGGGCAGCGGCGGCACCACCGGGGCGGCGGTGTGGGAGTCGACGGCGTGCCCGTGGCCGGGCCAGTGCTTGACCGCGCTGACGACGCCGCCGCGATCGAGCCCGCTCGACCAGGCGACCGAGGCGGCGGCCACCCGGTGCGGGTCGGCGGAGAACGCGCGCTGGGTCTCGGCCGGGTAGAAGCCCGGAGCGGACAGGTCGGCCACCGGCGACAGCGCCATCTGCACCCCGAGCTCGCGCATCCGCACGGCGTAGTCGTGTGCGGTCTGCTCGATCCGGTCGTCCGGCCAGCCGCCCATCACCTCGGCCGAGGGCAGCGGACCGAGGAGGTCCCTGAGCCGCTGCACGCGGCCCCCCTCCTCGTCGCTGGCGACCATGGGTGCGATGCCGTCCGGAGCGGCCGCGCCCACACCGGCAAGGGCGGTGGCGAGCGCCGCGCCGTCGGTCGGGCGGCCCATCACCACGATCCCGCCGAGCCCGGCCCGGGCGTGCGCCACCGCCGTGCCGAGGTCGGTGGTCTGGACGCAGGAGAAGACCAGCTGTGCGGCCAGCTGCCGGTTCGGCCAGGAGACGGGGTCGCCGGGGTCGTACGCCGGGGCGACCGGCACGGCCGGCTCGACCGCCAGCGCGACCGGCTCCGCCGTCGGGGTGGCAGAGGGGAGAACCGGCACCGCCGCGGTCGGCTCGTCGGCGCCGGACAGCGACGTCGCCG
>DATLGD010000144.1:0-2773 GCA_035540755.1 Mycobacteriales bacterium
CCGACCACAGCATGCTCACGGCGATGCTGACCGTCGAGAACCTGCTCGCCGGGGAGCCGCGGCACGACATCTGGGCGGTCAACGTGGAGGAGGACTACCACGAGGAGCAGCGCACGGAGCTGACCGCCTACCCGGCGGACGGGGTCCGCAGCGCCGCGGGCACGGGACGCGACGCCCCGGTGATCCCGCGCGGCGCCCGCCGGCCGGCGGCCTGACGGCCGCTCAGCGCAGGCCTGGCGCCAGCCCTCGGACGACCTCGCCGAGCCGCTCGGCACCGCCGGCGCGCGGCCGCAGCACCGGTGTGCCGGCGCCGCGGCCGGCGCCCATGGCGTCGAGGGTGTCCACCAGTGCCTGGCCGGCGTCGTGCCGAGGCGCCCAGCCGAGCAGGGACGCCGCGCGGCCGCAGTCCATCAGCGGTCCGTAGCGGCCGATGTCGACCCACCCGGGGTCGGTCGGCTGCAGGTGCAGGCGCCAGCTGGCGGCCACGGCAGCGCGCAGGGCCGCGGCCGGCAGCGGCACGGTGCGGGCGCCGAGCAGCCGGGCGAGCGTCGGAGGGTCGAGCACCGGCTCCGCGGCGAGGTTGAAGGCGCCCTCCACCGGGCGCAGGCAGGCCTCGACGTAGGCACTGGCGGCGTCCTCGGCGTGCAGGGCCTGGATCGCCAGGCGGTCGACGGCGGGCACGACCGGCACGAGGCCTCGGCGCACGAGCGACTGCGGCACGAGCGGACCGAGGAAGTAGCGGGCCAGCGCGCTGGCGGCGTCCGGTTGAAGGACGATGCCCTTGCGCATCCGGACCACGCGCCGCTCGGGGTGCGCGGCCTCGAGCCGGTCGAGCATCCGCTCGGCCTCGGCCTTGTGCCGGCTGTACGTGCTGGTGGCGATGCCGTCGGTGGGGTGCGTCTCGTCGACCCGGTGGTCCTTCGGCCCGGGGGAGTAGGCCCCGATCGAGGAGGCGTGCACGAGTGCCGGGGCGCCGGCGGCCACGAACGCGTCCAGCACCCGCCGGGTGCCGCCGAGGTTCACGCGGCGCATCTCGTCCGGGTCGTGGGACGGCTGGAGCAGCCAGGCGAGGTGCACGACGACGTCGGCGTCCCGGAAGGCCGGACCGAGGTCGTCCTCGGCGACGTCGAGGGAGTGCCACTCGACCCTGGGGTCGGCCTCGGCCGGCAGGCGACGGGCGATGCCGACCACGGTGTCGACCTCGGGGCGGGCCAGCAGCTCGGGCAGGAGCCGGAAGGCGACGTTCCCGGTGGCTCCGGTGACGACGATGCGCATGCCCGTTGAGGTGCCCCACGAGCCCCCTGCCGAAGCGGCCAGCCGCGACTACCCGCGCGGACAGGTGAGGGTGCGGTCACAACGGGCATCAGTGACAGCGACCGCTGACAACCGCGCACCCTGACCCTGTGCCGCACGGGAGGAGAGCCCATGACCACCGCACGCGACATCATGACCGCCGGCACCGAGGTGCTGGCGCCCGACACCACGGTCCTCGACGCCGCCAAGAAGCTCGCCGGCGAGGACATCGGCTCGATGCCGATCTGCGACGGCGACCGCCTGCAGGGCATGCTCACCGACCGCGACATCGTGGTCAAGGTGCTCGCCGCCGGCAAGGACCCGGCGTCGACGAAGGTCATCGACCTGACCGCCGACCAGGGCGAGCTCGTCACCATCGGCGCCGACGACCCGATCGAGGAGATCAGCCGCACCATGGCCGAGCACCAGGTGCGGCGGCTGCCGGTCATCGACGGGCACAAGCTCGTCGGCATGGTCGCGCAGGCCGACCTGGCGCGCACCGGCAAGGACGACAAGACCGGCGACACCGTCGAGGCGATCAGCCAGTAGCAGCATCACGTGGGCGAGGGCCCGGCGCAGCCGCACCTGCGGCCGCCGGGCCCTCGCCGTGCTGCGGGTGCGGCTGGCTCAGCCCGCGCCGGACGACGTCAGCTGCAGGATCACGGCGCTCTCGCCGTCGACCTCGACCGCTCCGTCGGCGAAGACGAAGCCGGGCGCGCTGGCCAGCAGCACCGACTCGGGGGCGGCCGGCAGCGGCAGCCGCTGCCGGCGCTCCGAGAGGTTGCAGGCCACCGCGACGTCGCCGCGCCGCACGACGATCCACTGCGCGTCGTCGTCGACCTCGACGGCGACGCGGTCGCGCCGGCCGTCGGTGAGCTCGGGCAGTGCCCGGCGGAGCGCGAGCAGGTCGCGGTACCAGCCGAGCAGGGAGGCCGAGCGCTCGTCGTCGAGCTCGGACCAGTCGAGCTTGGAGTCGAGGAAGGTCTGCTCGGCCTGCGGGTCGGGCACGTCGTCGGTGTCCCACCCGTGGCCGGCGAACTCTGCGCGCCGACCGGTCCGGACGGCATCGCCGAGCTCGCCCTCGTGGTCGGAGAAGAACTGCCAGGGCGTCCGCGCGCCCCACTCCTCGCCCATCCACAGCATCGGCGTGAACGGTGAGGTGAGCAGCAGGGCCGCACCGACCTTCAGCCGGCCGTCGGACAGCGTGGCCGACAGCCGGTCGCCCCCGGCGCGGTTGCCGACCTGGTCGTGGTCCTGCAGGTAGGTGACGAACCGGTGCCCGGGCACGGTCGGCGGCACCGGGCGGCCGTGCGCGCGGCCGCGGAACGAGGACCAGGTGCCGTCGTGCAGGAACACCCCGCGCAGCACCTTGGCCAGCACGGGCAGGCCGCCGAAGTCGCCGTAGTAGCCGCTCGTCTCGCCGGTGAGCGCCACGTGCAGCGCGTGGTGCACGTCGTCGGCCCACTGGCCCTGCAGACCA
>DATLGD010000145.1:0-3460 GCA_035540755.1 Mycobacteriales bacterium
GTGCCTGGCGGACAGTCGCCCTGCAGCGCAGGGACAAGCGGTTCGACGGACGGGGACGAGCGCGGGGACGCACCTCTGCCGTGCCTGGAGGAGCGCATGGCTGACGTCCGCGCCCGCAGCGCGTCAGGCCAGAATACGCCCATGCACCCTGAGCAGTCGACCCCGCTCCCCGCGCGGGCTCCGTCGCCCTCCGCTGCGGTGGTGTCCCGCCCGGTCGGACCTGCCGAGAGCGCCCGGGCCAACCGGCGCTGGTGGGATGCCGAGGCGGCGGCCTACCAGGTCGAGCACGGGGCGTTCCTCGGCGACGCCGACTTCCTCTGGTGCCCTGAGGGCCTGCGCGAGGAGGACGCCCGGCTGCTCGGCGACGTGCGTGGCAGGGACGTGCTCGAGATCGGCTGTGGTGCCGCGCAGTGCGCCCGCTGGCTGGTGACCCAGGGGGCCCAAGTGACCGCCTTCGACGTCAGCGCGGGTCAGCTGCTCGAGTCCCGCAAGCTCGACGGGCGCTCCGGCGTCGCCGTCGAGCGCCTGGTGCAGGCCGATGCCCAGCGGCTGCCGTTCCGCGACGACGCCTTCGACGTCGTCTGCTCGGCCTTCGGCGGCATCCCGTTCGTCGCGGACTCGGCCCGGGCGATGCGGGAGGTGGCCCGGGTGCTGCGTCCGGGCGGCCGCTTCGCGTTCTCGGTGACCCACCCGACCCGGTGGGCCTTCCCCGACGACCCGGGGCCGGGGGGCCTGACCGTGCAGCAGTCCTACTTCGACCGCACGCCCTACGTCGAGGTGGACGAGGACGGGACGCCGTCCTACGTCGAGCACCACCGCACGCTCGGCGACCGGGTGCGCGAGCTGGTGGCCGCCGGGCTGGTGCTGCTCGACGTGCTCGAGCCGGAGTGGCCGGAGGGCCACACCCGCGAGTGGGGCCAGTGGAGCCCGCTGCGCGGGGCGCTGATGCCCGGCACCGCGATCTTCGTGGCGTCCGCCCCGGTCGCACGCCGGCCACGCGTGACATCCTGCTCGCCGTCGTGACACCACTTGCGAGAGGACGCCCCGTGCCGCAGTCCCACCTGGACCGCCTGACGAGCGTCGACGCCGGGTTCCTCCACCAGGAGGACGGCGGGGCGCACATGCACATCGGTGGCCTGGGGGTCTTCGACGGACCGGCACCGACGGGCGAGGAGTTCCGCGACCACCTCGAGAGCCGGCTGTCGCTCGTGCCGCGCTACCGCCAGCGCATCGTCGAGATGCCGCTCGGCACCGGCCGGCCGCTGTGGGCCGACGATCCGGCGTTCCGGATCGGCTACCACGTCCGGCACACGGCGCTGCCCTCGCCAGGCAGCGAGGCGCAGCTGCTGGCGCTCGCCTCGAGGGTGCTCTCGCAGCGGCTCGACCGCACCAAGCCGCTGTGGGAGATGTGGCTGGTCGAGGGCCTCGAGCAGGGCCGCTGGGCGATCATCGGCAAGACCCACCACGCCATGATCGACGGCGTCGGCGGCGTGGACCTGCTCACCGCACTGCTCGACCTGTCGCCGGAGCCGACCGCGGTGGAGGACGACGGCTGGGTCCCGCGGCCGACGCCCGGTGCGGTCGGCCTGCTCAGTGCTGCGGCCCGTTCGGGCTCGCGGCAGGCGATCGGGCTGGCCCGGCGCGGCCTGTCGCTGGCCCTCCACCCGGACCAGGCCCTGCGCGAGGGCCTGCAGACCGCGGCGGCGCTCGCCGCAGCCGCCACCCCGCTGGTCAACGGCGCGCCCCCGAGCATCTTCAACGGCACGCCCGGGCCGCACCGCTCGGTGCAGGTCGTGCGCACTCGCCTGGCGGACTACAAGGCGGTCAAGCGGGCCACCGGCGCCACGGTCAACGACGTCGTCCTGTCCGCGGTCGCCGGGGCACTGGCCCGCTTCCAGGCCGAGCGGGGCGTCGACGTCGCCGGGCAGCAGCTGCGAGCCTGCGTCCCGGTGTCGGTGCGCACGCAGGACAAAGCCGGCGCCGCGGGCAACGAGATCACGATCATGGCGGCACCGCTGCCGGTCGGCATCGCCGACCCGCTGCGCCGCCTGTCGCTGGTGCGCCAGTCCATGCAGCACCTGAAGCAGTCGCGGCAGGCGCAGGGCGCCGCCGTCATGACGTCGATCGAGAACGTGCTCCCGCCGGCGATCCTCGCCCGCGCGTCCCGGCTCGGGTTCAGCAGCCGGCTGTACAACCTGCTCGTCACGAACGTGCCCGGGCCGCAGCAGCCGATCTACCTGATGGGCCGCCGGCTGCAGGAGCTCGCGCCGCTGGCCTTCCTCGCCCCCGAGCACCTGCTGGCGATCGCGATCATCAGCTACGACGGGCAGGTGACCTACGGCCTGCTGGCCGATGCCGACGCCTTCCCCGACCTCGACGAGCTGGCCGCTCACCTCGAGGACAGCCTGGCCGAGCTCGTGAAGGCCGCCGCACAGAAGGAGTGAGCTGCACGAGGTCAGTGGCCGGCCGAGTCCCAGTTCGGGCCGACGCCGACGCTGACGTCGAGCGGCACCGACAGCTCGTAGGCCGACCCCATCTCGCGCCGCACCAGCGCCTCGAGCGCCTCCCGCTCGCCCGGGGCGACCTCGAGCACGAGCTCGTCGTGCACCTGCAGCAGGAGCCGCGACCGCAGGCCCTCGGCGGTGAGGGCGCGGGCGACGCCGAGCATCGCCAGCTTGATGATGTCGGCGGCGCTGCCCTGGATCGGGGCGTTGAGCGCCATCCGCTCGGCCATCTGCCGCCGCTGCCCGTTGTCGCTGGTGAGGTCCGGCAGGTACCGCCGCCGGTCGAGGATCGTGGAGGTGTAGCCGTCCTTGCGCGCCTGGGCGACGACGTCGCGCAGGTAGTCGCGGATGCCGCCGAAGCGCTCGAAGTAGGCGGCCATCTGCTCCTTGGCCTCGTCGACCGGGATCCGCAGCTGCGCCGCCAGGCCGAACGCCGACAGCCCGTAGGCCAGGCCGTAGGACATCGCCTTGATGCGGCGGCGCAGCTCGGGGTCGACCTGCTCCGGCGGCAGGTCGAAGGCCCGCGACGCGACGAAGGTGTGCAGGTCCTCGCCCGACGCGAACGCCTCCTTCAGGCCGGCGTCGTCGGACAGGTGCGCCATGATGCGCATCTCGATCTGGCTGTAGTCGGCCGTCATGAGGGCCTCGAAGTCCGGGCCCGGGACGAAGCCCTGCCGGATCTCGCGCCCCTGCGGCGTGCGGATCGGCACGTTCTGCAGGTTCGGGCCGTCGCTGGACAGCCGGCCGGTGGCCGCGACCATCTGCTTGAAGGTCGTGTGGATGCGCCCGTCGTCGGCGACGGTGGGCAGCAGCTGCTTCTCCACGACCATGAGCAGCCGCGTCATCTCGCGGTGGTCGAGCAGCTTCTGGATGACCGGGTGCGTGCCGACGAGGTTCTGCAGCGCGTCGGCGTCGGTGGTGTACCCGGTCTTGATCTTCTTGGTCTTGGGCAGGCC
>DATLGD010000146.1:0-21167 GCA_035540755.1 Mycobacteriales bacterium
GGACCGCCCACCCGGCGCCGACCCCTGGCGGTCCTCGTGAGCGCGCTCGTGCTCGCCGCCGCCGGCGGCGGCCGGAACCCCGGTCCCGTGCCGCTGCTGATCGTGCTGCTGCTGGGCGTCGTCACCGTGCTGCTCATCCGCAACATGAGCGGGCGGATCAAGCGGCTCCCGCCGTCGTTCCCGGACCAGGAACCCGCGGACCAGCCGCCGTCCGCACCGGAGGGTCGCCCGCCGGGACAGCGAGCTCCGGAGGACGAGCCGCCGGCGCGCTGACTCAGCCGTCCGGGCGGTTGCGGCGGGTCGCCTTGAGCTGCGAGCGCTGCCGCTTCCCCTCGAGCCGCCGCTCCTTCGAGCCCCGGGTGGGCCGGGTCGGGCGGCGCGGCTTCGGCGGCGCCGCCACAGCCTCCCGCAGCAGCTGCGCCAGCCGGCGCTCGGCTTCCTCCCGGTTCTGCAGCTGGCTGCGGTGCTCGCTGGCGGCCACCGTCAGGACGCCGTCGACGAGGCGCCCGGCGAGCCGCTCGAGCGCCCTCTCCCGCAGCGGCTCGGGCAGCGAGGGCGACCGCGCGACGTCGAACGACAGCTCGGCCCGGCTGTCGCTGGTGTTCACGCTCTGGCCGCCCGGTCCGGACGAGCGCGAGAAGCGCCAGGACAGCTCGGTCTCGGGCACGGTGAGGCGCGGCGTCACCTGCAGCGGACCGGGCACCCGGCCAGTCTGCCCGCGAGCGGAGTGGCTGTGCCGGGTTCAGCCCCCTCCAGACCCGTCGGGAGGGCTCTTGACGGGTCGGCGCGGGGCGGGAGCCGTCGCAGCCACTCCAACGCGGCGGCGCAGACGGCGCCTCACGAGGTCCGCCGGTGCACGACCGGCAGCCGCGAGCGGGTGAAGAGGGCGACGAGCAGCCCGGCGAGCAGCGGCACGGCCACCGCGGTGACGAGCAGGCTCGTCCAGGGGATGACGAGCGGCCAGTCGTTGCCGTCGTACTGCGAGAACGCCGGCTCCGAGCGCAGCGCCTTGATCGCGGCGATGCCCGGGACCGCGCCGGCGACGACCCCGAGCGCGGTGCCGAGCAGCGCCAGGACGAGCGCGGTGACCATCGACATCCGCCGGCGGACCCAGCGCGTGGCGCCGACGGCCGACATCGTGGCGAGGTCCGGCCGCGCATCGGTCATGGCCAGCGCCGTCGACGTCGCGACGGCGCCGATGGTGACGAGCGCCGCCCCGACGACGAGGGCGATCAGGCCCGGCCCGTACCGGTCGACGTAGCCGCGCTCGACGTACACCGACGCGTCGGCGCCGATCGCGTCGAGGGTGTCGAGCAGCCGCTCCTCCTCGGCCGCGCTGATGACGCGGCCCGGGTCGTACCGCAGGTCGCGGACGGTGGCCGACAGGTCGAGCCGCTCGGCGAGCGGGGCGTCCATCACCGCCAGCCCGGGCAGCAGCTCGCGGGGCGCCGGCAGGGCGACGGCGGGCACCACCGCGCTCGTGTCCTCGCCGCCGTCGAACCGGGTGACGCGCAGCCGCACCTGCCCGTCCCGCACGACGGACGGGTCGAAGACCACGACGCCGCCGGCGCGCAGCACCCGGGCGGCGTCGGGGTCGTCGACGCCCAGCAGGACGCCGAGGCCGCTGCCGTCGTCGACGGCGAACGGGCTCAGGTAGCTCTGCCCGGAGCCCGCGCGAACGGCGCAGGCGGGGGAGCCCACGGCGGCGGCGCGCTGCTCCTCGGTCAGCTCGCCGGGCCGGTCCAGCGGGCACGGCTCGGCGTCCGGGGGCTCAAGCGCGACCGTGGCGCAGCCGGTGACGTCGCAGGCCTCGTAGTCGACGCCCACCAGGGCGGCCGACCGCTCGACCGGCAGCACGGCGCGCACCGCGCCGTCGACGGCGTCCAGGTCACCGGGGGCCAGCCCGCTGCCGACGCTCACCTGCACCTGCCCGACCGGCAGCGCCTCGGTGTACTGGCGCTCGTCCCGCTCGGACAGGCTGGCCACGAAGATGCCCGCCGCGACCGTGCCGGCGACCGCCGCCATCACGGCGGCGACGGCGGGCGCGGTGCGGCCGACGTTGCGGGCGGAGTCGCGCACGGCGAGCCGTGGCGTGAGCGGCAGCCAGCGGGCTAGGTGCCCGACGAGCCGCACGATCGTGGGCGTGCACAGCACCAGCCCGACCTGCCCGAGCGCGGCTCCGGACAGGATCGTCACCGGGGAGCGGCGGTTCACCCCGGTGACCGTCACGGCCAGGCCGAGCAGGGCCAGGCCCAGGCCGACGACGGGCACGCGGCGACGGGTGCGCACCGGCTCCCGCCGCCCGGAAAGGGCCAGCGCGACGTCCTGCCGGGAGACCGAGCGGGCCGGCAGCAGCGCCGCGAGCACCGCGGTGACGACGCCGACGGCCGCGATGCCCAGCAGGTCCAGCGGCCGGACGACGGCGCCGCCGAGCTCGGCGTCGGCCCAGCGGTTCAGCGCCGGCAGAGCGGCGATGCCGGCGGCGACCCCGAGCCCGACACCGGTTCCCGCGCCGACCACGCCGAGCACCAGGCCCTGCGCCAGCACGACGTCGCGCACCTGGCGCCGGTCGCCGCCGCACGCCGCCACCAGGGCCAGCACCCGACGCGAGCGCCGGGCGCCGACGGCGAACGCCGGACCGGCGAGCAGCACCACCTCGAGCAGCCCCATGCCGGCGGCGAGGACGACGAAGGCCACGGCGTCGAGCTCGTCGTCTCCCTGCGGCTGGTTCTGCAGGAACGGCACCTCGGCGTCCGGGGGAGGGTCGGCGAGCACCGCCTTGGAGACGACGACGTAGCCGAGGTCGTTGAGGGCGAGCACCTCCTCCCAGGTCACCGGTGAGGTGGCACCCAGCAGCCAGGTGGTGCTCGGCCCGCCGAGGGCCTCGTCGAGGAGCGTGCCGGGCGGCCCGACGACCGTGCGGCGATCGGCGTCCTCGACCTCGACGGTCCCGACGACCGTGAGATCGCGCGCCGGGACGTGCAGGCGGACGGCGTCGCCGACCTGGGCCCCGGCGGCGAGGGCGGCCGCGGGGGTCAGGGCCACCTCGCCGGGTGCGGCCGGCGCACGGCCGCTCACCTGGCGCACCAGCCCCTCGGCGAGCGGGGCGGTGTAGTCGAGCTCGACGAGGTCGACCCGGAACGTCCTGTCGTCCGCGGTGGCGAGCCGGCCCTGGCCGAGCGACTGGCGCAGCACCTGCGCCGCGCCGCTGTCGCGGCGCACCTGCTCGTCGTCCGGCGGCTCCGGCTGGTCGCCGTCGCTGGAGGCGAACTGCGCGTCCGGTGTCTGCTGCACCTGCCCGCCGAACCAGGTGACCACGGCGTCGGACTGCGCGGTGAGCCGGTACTGCCCGGGAGCGCCGGTGCCCGCGGCGCTGGTGCGCGCGACGACGTCCACGGCCGACAGGCCGAGCACCGGCAGGGCGATCATCGCGATCACCAGGGCGCTGCGCGCGCGGTGCCGCCGGGCGTCCCGGCGGGCCAGTCGCAGGACCGCGCCGCGCCCGCTCCAGCGGCTCACCTGGTCACGTCCGCGAGCGGCGCCGGCGAGGCACCGGTGGAGTCGACGACGCGGCCGTCGCGCAGGAAGACCACGCGGTCGGCGTAGCCGGCGTAGCGAGGCTCGTGCGTCACGAGCACCACGGCGACGCCGTCGTCGTCGCACCGCCGCCGCAGCAGGCGCAGCACCGCCTCGCCGCTGACGGTGTCGAGGGCGCCGGTCGGCTCGTCGGCGAGCAGCAGCCGGCGCTCGCCGACGAGGCCCCGGGCGATCGCGACGCGCTGCTGCTGCCCGCCGGACAGGTCGTCGGGGAAGCGGTCGGCCAGCTCGGGCACGCCCACCAGCTCGAGCGCCGCAGCGGCAGCGGTGCGCGCGGCGCGCGGCTTCACCCCGTCGAGCTCCAGCGGGAGTGAGACGTTCTCGGCGGCGGTGAGCGCGGGCACCAGGTTGAAGTCCTGGAAGACGTAGCCGACCGACCGGCGCCGCAGGGCGGCGAGCGCCGCCGGGGACAGGCTCGCGAGGTCGGTGCCCTCGACCGACACGGCGCCGGTGGTCGGGGCGTCCAGCCCGCCGGCGAGGCCGAGCAGCGTCGACTTGCCCGAGCCGCTCGGCCCCATCACGGCCACGAGCTCGCCGGGCCCGACGTCGAGGGAGACGTCGTCGAGCGCCCGCACGGCGACCGTGCCGGAGCCGTGCACGCGCGAGACGCCGCGCATCGACAGGACGGGGTTCATGCCTTCTCCTCGAGAACGGTGCCGACGGTGCCGGCGGACGGGCGGGAGCGGGTTCGGGCGGTGCTGAGCGCGTGCTCGCAGTGGTCGAGCCAGCGGGCCTCGGCCTCGGTCTTGAAGACCTGCGACTCGAGGACGAGCAGCCGGGCGAGGTCGTCCGGGTCGCTGCGGGCCTTGCTGCGCTGCAGCTCCTGCAGCTGGCGCAGCGTGGCGGTGCGCTGCGCCTGCACGACGGTGGCGACGTCGACGCCGGGGACGGTGACGGCCATGGCGAGCTTGATGGCCAGCTCGTCGCGGGGACGGCCGTCGGGGGACACCGGCGAGGTGAACCAGTCGCGCACCTGGCGGGAGCCGGCGGCGGTGATCCGGTAGACCGCCCGCCCCTCGTCGTCCTCGCCGGCGGCCTCCACCAGACCGTCGCGCTCGAGCCGGCCGAGGGTCGTGTACACCTGCCCGACGTTCAGCGGCCAGGTTCCGCCGGTGCGCAGCTCGAAGTCGCTGCGCAGCTGGTAGCCGTACCGCGGCCCCTCGTCGAGGAGGGCCAGCAGGCCGTGCGGGATGGACATTCGAGCTCCGGTCGTCGGTGAATACTGCGTATGCATACCGGGTATGCAGAAGGCCGTCAACACCCCGCTCGCGCGGCGCACGGCGCTGAGCGGGTGACTGCCGTCCGACCCGCCGGCGGGTCGGACGGCACGTGCCCGGTGGCCGGCTCGAGAGGTCGCGCGCTCAGTCGGCCGCGGGGGCGTGCTCCTGCACGAGCCGCGTGATCCGCGCCGCCGCCTCCGCGGGGTCGAAGCCCCTGCCCACGGCGATCCCGAGCAGGTAGGCCGTCACCGGCGCGGCCGGCCGCAGCACGCCGTGCGCCACGTCCTTCGCCATCTCCAGCACGAGCCGCACCTGCGGGTCGTCGTCGAGGCCGAGCGCGTCGCGAACGGCCGCCGTCCAGTCGTCCATGGCGCTCACGCGTGCTCCCGGGCTCGTCGCAGGTCGTCGGGGGTGTCGCAGTCCCACCACGGCGCCGGCCCGTCACGCAGCACGCGCACCGGGCGACGGTCGAGGCCGCCGAGCACCGCCCGCAAGGGACGGTCGGTCAGGTCCCCCGCCCGCTCCACGGCGGCGCGCAGCGAGGTGGTGCGCCAGCAGCCGGCCAGCAGCTGCTCGCGCCCCTCGTGGTCGACCAGAAGCGCGCCGTCGGCCCCTCCGGCGGCAGTGCGCAAGGCGCGCACGGTCTCGGTGTCGAGGAAGGGCAGGTCGGCCGCGAGGACGACGACGGCCGGGGCCGACACCAGCGCCAGCCCCGCCGCGAGGGCCGCGGCCGGTCCGGCACCCGGCGGCTGCTCACGCGTCCACGCGACGTCGCGCGAGGTCGGCCGCGGCGGGCCGACGACGACGGTGCGCCCGACGCCGCCGAGCGCAGCGAGGACCCGGTCCAGCAGGGTCGTCCCGCCGACGGCGACCGCCGGCTTGTCGACCCCGCCCAGCCGCCGCCCGCCGCCACCGGCGAGCACCACCGCGTCCCACGCGGGGAGGGTGCTGGTGCGGCCGCCGGTCACGGCCGCGATGCTAGGTGTGTCCCGGGACCGGACGACGAGGAGGACGAGGCTGTGCTGGAAGTGGGCGTCGACGAGGTGCGGGTCTTCCTGCACCTGCTGGCCGCCACCGTCTGGGTCGGCGGGCAGCTCGTGCTCGCCGGCCTCGTGCCGGTGCTCAAGCGGATCGGGCCGGAGGCGCCGCGCGCGGTCGCCGCGCAGTTCGGCCGGATCGCCTGGCCGGCGTTCGGCGTCCTCGTGCTCACCGGCATCTGGAACATCGTCGCGGTCGGGGACGCCGGCACCGAGTACCGGCGCACCCTCGAGGTGAAGCTCGCGGCCGTCCTGCTCTCGGGTGTCGCGGCAGTGCTGCACGCGCGCGCGTCGAGCCGACGGGGCATGGCCGTCTGGGGGGCCCTCACCGCGCTGTCGGCGCTGGCGGCCCTGTTCCTGGGCGTGCTGCTCGGCTGACCGGCGGAGGCGGCAACCGCTCTCTGTCGGCACCGCTGCCCCAGATCTGGACGATTGTCATCAGACCGTCGTATTAAAACGGTCACTGTGAGTGAACAGAGGTCACACGACGACAGGTCCGAGACGGTCGGGCCGCGTCCGTTCTGTGGAGGTCACGGTGACAGCACGCTCGCGCACGCTCCTTCGTGCCGGCAGCATGGGGACCGCGCTGGCGCTGGCCCTGGCACTGACCGGTTCCGGACAGGTCCTGGCCGACGACAGCGGGAACGACGACGCCGAGGTCGTCGCGTCAGGAGCCGAGGGCGGCTCCGATGCCGGCGGCTCCGGCGCCGAGAACGACCCCGGTCAGGGCGGCGGCGCGGGTGAGGACCCGGGTCAGGGCGGCGGCGCGGGTGAGGACCCGGGTCAGGGCGGCGGCGCGGGTGAGGACCCGGGTCAGGGCGGCGGCGCGGGTGAGGACCCGGGCCAGGGCGGCGGCGCGGGCGAGGACCCGGGCCAGGGCGGCGGCGCGGGCGAGGACCCGGGCCAGGGCGAGGACCCGCCCGGCAACAACGGCACCATCAAGATCAAGGTCGACGGTGAGGACGTCACGAACGCGAACGTCCCGCAGCCCGGCTGCCAGTTCGCCGTGCGCTTCTTCGGCTTCGACGACGGTCAGCTCGGCGTGGTCACGGTGAGCCTGCAGGGCCAGGACCGGTCCGAGGTCTTCTCGACCTCGGTGCTGCTCGTCAGCGGCGATCCGGCCGGCGGAGGCCAGGACGTCGACGAGCTGGTCGGGCCGCTCACCGCCGGCGATCTGGGTCTGCTCGAGAGCGACTCGAACCACCCGCACGGCTTCCTGCTGCGCGTGGACCTCGAGGTGTTCAACGCCGACGGCAGCCCCGTCCCGGGCAGCGGCAAGAGCAAGAACCTCATCCTGAGCGTCTGCGCCCCGGACGAGGACGAGGGCGTCCGGGACGACGACGACACCCGCGTCGAGGACGAGGAGCTGGTCCGGGACGACGACGACACCCGTGCCGAGGACGACGAGACCGCTGTGCTGGACCTCGTCCTCACCCCGCAGCCGCTGCAGCCGGCCCCGACCGCGGTGCTGCCGGCGCAGTTCGCGGTGCCCGTCCCGGAGGCGGCAGAGACGCAGGTCCGCGGATCCGCCGTCCCGTTCCGCCTGCCCTTCACCGGCCCGGCCGACCTGCTGGTGCTCGTGCTGGCCGGCGCGACGGCCCTGGGTCTCGGTGCGCTCGCACTTCTCGCCGGCCGCCGGCGCCACCAGCCGCGGCACGCGCTGACCCGCTGACGGCAGCGCCGCGACGTCGGAGCCGGTCGCCCTCCCGGGGGCGGCCGGCTCCGCCCGTTCAGCCGCCCAGTGCGGCCAGCGCGATCTCGGCGTCCGGGCTGAAGGCCGGTGGCGCCCCGTCGCACGCGGGGGCGCCCGCCGCGTCGACGCGGACGCGGGACACGAGCCGGGTCTGCAGGTCGCCGCTGGCGCGCGCTCCGACGCGGGCGCCGAACGCGCGCTCGAACGGGTCCTGCTCGAAGGCGACGGTCAGGCAGCCCATGTCGAGGGTGACGGCGACGTCGGGGTGGTCAGCGCCGGTCGAGGGCAGGGCCAGCGCCTCGGGGAGGCCGCCGGTCTGCGCGACCGCGCTGGCCAGCTGCTCGGCCCGGGCCGCCATGACGACGTAGCCGAGCTCGTAGGCCCCGAGCGCCTCGACGGCCGGCGGGCGCACGGTCGACGGGTTCCCGGTCAGGGCGGGGCCGTAGACCGCCCAGAGCGCGTCCGCGATCGCCTCTCGCCGGGCCAGCTCCGCCTCGATCTCCCGACGGGTGTCCGGCGGGAGCCGGTCGAAGTCCAGGTGGTCGGCGTGCTCGACGAGATCCTCGGCCGGGGCGCTGTAGTCGTCCTCGTGGTCGAGGGCGCCGGTTCCCGCCGGATCAGGCGCCGCCGCCGGCGGGGGCGGCGCCGCGTCGTCGGTGCGCGGCAGCGTCTGCCAGCCCGCGACCGCGACCAGCGCGACGACGGCCGCGACGGCCAGCGGGAAGCGCACCCCTCCAGTATGGGCAGGTCTCCGGCGCGGCGGGCTCAGCGCACGACGTCCTCGGCCGGCCCGAGTGCCGCCTCGAACGGGTCGGGCCAGCCCGGGTCGGCGAGCTCGTCGTCGGTGGCCAGGCACCCGTCCAGCCGCGCCGACACCTCCGCGGCGTCGAGGCCGACCCCGGTCAGCACCAGCTCGCAGCCGGGCAGGCCGGTCCACCGCTGCGGGTCGCCGAGGGACAGGCTGCCGCCCGCCTGCTCCCAGCGCAGGCGCCAGCGCGCGCGGTCGGCGAGCCACACGTGCCCACGGCTGCGGACGGCGACCGACACGAGCTCGCCGAGCACCGCGTGCAGCCGGCCGGAGTGCAGCGGGCGCTCGGACTGCCAGACGACCGTGGCGACGCCGCACGCCGGCGGGCAGAGCTCGCGGGCGAGGGTGGCCAGCTGCTGCCGCTCCTCCTGCGTCGTCCGGCTGCGGCGCCCGGGTGCGAGCAGCTCCTCGCACCCGCTCGCGTCCGGGGCGAGTCGCAGCTGCAGCGCGAGAGGGGACAGGTGGGCCAGCAGCGCCTCGACGGTCCGGGCGGTGTCGGTGCCGGCGCGGTGCAGCTCGGCGAGCAGGACGACGTCGGCGTCGTCGAGCTGCCCGAGCACGAGCTCGGCCGTGGAGCGCCGGTCGGTGGGGGCGGCGGCCATCCCCCGCTCGGCGAGCAGGTCGTCCCCGCGGACCTGCTCGAGCAGCAGGCGGGCGTCGACGGCGACCGCGACGGCGGCCACCGGGAGGTCCTCGTGCTCGAGCAGGTCGGCGAGCTCGCCCGGGCGGACTGCGCTCGGCAGCGCGACCACGACCTCGCTCCAGCGCTCGGCGTCGTCGACGAGCCGCACGGCCTCGGGAGCGTCGGCCCGCACCGTGCAGGACAGGCAGCACCCCACCGGCTCGACCCGGGTGACGTCGTGAGCCCCCGCGGCATCGAGCACGGTGCGCACGAGCAGGCCGTCGGGAGCAGTGTCGAGGGCGTACTCGACGGCGACCAGGCCCGGGCGGTGCTCGGTGAGCACCCGCACGACCTCGGAGCGCAGGGAGGCGGACGTGCCGGACAGGAGGGTGAGCATGCCCCCCTTCCTACTGGAAACCGTTCCCAGTTACAAGCCGGGCTGGTCCTCGTACGGCGAGGCCGGCTCCTCGATCGGGACCACGCGCTCGGCGAGGACCTCGCCCAGGGCGTCGTCCTCCTCGTACTCGGGCGACACGGTGGCCAGGCCTCTCCCGTCGACCCGCACCCACGAGTCCCGCGGCGGCACGGGGCCGGTGTCGCGCACGAACACCTTGATCGGGAAGCCGTCGGCCGCGCAGCACGCGATCTGGATCCGGGTGAGGTACCAGCCGCCTTCGGCCCGCGGGGTGACGAAGCCGGTGAGCCGCACCGGCTCGCCCTCGTAGGACGGCTCGATGTTCCAGAACGGCCGGGCGGTGTACTCGTCGAGCGAGGTCGCCCGGTAGCCGTCCGCGTCGGGCTCGGGCAGCGGCAGCACGGTGCTCGGTGCGGCGACCTGGGTCGGCTCCCGGGCCGCGGTGCGCTCGGCGGCGTAGGAGCCGAGCGGTGGCGGCGCCACCACGTAGACGACCGCCACCGGCAGCAGGAGCAGCAGGCCGATCCGCGGGCCGCCGTGCGCGTGCGACGACGCGTCGTCCGCGGCGCGCCAGAGGTACCAGGTGACCGCCGCGCCGAGAGCCACGAGCGCGACACCGGTGAGCAGCAGCCACGGGGCCAGCGACGGCTTGACGAACCGCAGGTACTCGCCGGACGCGACGAGCCGCAGCGCCGTCGTGCCGAGCAGGGCCAGGGCCGAGATCTGCAGGACCGGGCTCACAGGAGCACCGCCGCGACGAGGGAGGCGACGACGACGGCGACGACGAAGGTGAAGGGGGCGAAGCGCAGCGCGAAGCCGCGGCCGAACGTGCCGGCCTGCAGGGCGATGAGCTTCACGTCGACCGCCGGGCCCACGACCATGAACGCCAGCTGCGCCCTCGGTCCGAACACCGCGAGGCTCGCGGCGATGAAGGCGTCGGCCTCCGAGCAGATGGCCAGCACGACCGCCAGCACGGCGAGGGTGAGCAGGGCGACGAGCGCCTGGCCGGCGAGCGTGTCGAGGACCGCGCGCGGGATGAGCACGTTCAGGGTCGCTGCGGTCATGGCGCCGAAGACGAGGAAGCCGCCGGCGTGCACGAAGTCGTGCTGGGCGGTGAGCACGAAGGTGCGCGGCCGGCTCGATGCCCCTTGCAGGTGCGGCCGGGGGCGCAGCCGCAGCCACTCCGGACGGGCGAACGCCGTCCAGGCCAGGCCGACCACGACCGCCACCGTGAAGGAGGCGATCAGCCGGGCCCAGACGAACTCCGGCCGGCCGGGGAAGGCGACCGCCGTCGAGATGAGCACGATCGGGTTGATGGCGGGAGCTGACAGCAGGAACGCCAGTGCTGCGGCCGGCGCGACGCCGCGGGAGATCAGGCCGCCGGCGATCGGGACGGAGCCGCACTCGCAGCCAGGAAGCACGGCGCCTGCCGCACTGGCGGCAGGGACGGCGAAGACGGGCCGGCTGGGGATGGCCCGGGTGAGCCACGACGTCGGCACGTAGGCCGTGATGACGGCGCTCACCAGCACGCCGAGCCCGAGGAAGGGCAGTGCCTGGATGCAGATCGACACGAAGATCGCGAACCAGGTGGAGATCGCCGGTCCCGAGAGCAGCGGCTGCAGGCTGTCGCGGAAGGCGATGAGGGCGAGGAACAGCGCGATCGGCAGCCAGGTGTGCACGACCTCGCCGCGGTACCAGGCGGTCGCCGGCGGTGCCGCCTCGACCGCGTCGAGCACGCCGGTGGCCTGGACGTCCGGGACCTCGGGCGCCGCGGCGCCCGCCGCCTCGGCGAGCGTCGCCGTCCGTCCGCCTGCGCTGTCGTCAGCCACCCGCTTCGCCTCCTGCTCGTCGTCCGCCCTCGACTGTGACAGACCGGCCGCCCCTGCTCCGGCCTTCCCCAGGCCTCGGCGTGCCGGGCCGGGGACCTGAGGCGTCCCGGTCGGCTCCCCCGCTCAGCGCCGGCTCATCGCCCGCGGACCTGCGCCTTGAGCGAGGAGACGGCGGTGAGCTTGACGGCGTGCCCGGCCGGGATCGTCATCGACTCGCCGGTCTGCGGGTTGCGCCCCTGCCGCTCGGCCCGCTCGACGCGCTCGGCGGTGAGCAGCCCCGGCAGGCTGACCTTCTCGCCCGAGGTGAGCGCCTCGCCGACGACGTCGCCGAGGGCGCCGAGCACCTGCTCGACGGCCTCCTTGGGCTGCCCGCTCTGCTGGGCGAGGGCCTGGACGAGCTCTGCGCGGTTCATGAGACCTCCGTGGTCGGGAATGGTTGTCAGTAGCAACGACTCTGCCACACAGCCGGCTGCGGCGGCGCCGCCAGCCGCGTCCTGGCCTGCCTGCCCTGATCCGGACCGATGGTCGACGGGCCGCGGCCGGCTGGCACACCGTCGTCGTGCCCGCAGCCTCGACCTCCCCGGTGCTCCGGGGGCTGCTGGTCGCGGCCCTCGTGCTGCTCCTGCTGCTGGCGCTGCTCTGGGGCTTCCAGCGCCGGCTGGTCTTCCTGCCGGCCGGTGACCAGGTGCCGCCGGCCGCGACCGCCCTGCCCGGCGCCCGCGACGTCACCCTGACGACGCAGGATCGGCTGGCGCTGGGAGGCTGGCACCTGCCGGCCGCCGCCGGCCGCCCCACCGTCCTCGTCGCTCCCGGCAACGCGGGCAACCGGGCCGCCCGGGCGCCGCTGGCCGCAGCCCTCGGCGAGCACGGCCTCGGGGTGCTGCTGATGGACTACCGCGGCTACGGCGGCAACGACGGCGCGCCCAGCGAGGGCGGCCTGCGCCGCGACGTCCGGGCGGCCAGGAGCTTCCTGGTCGACGAGGCCGGGATCGACGCCGAGCAGCTGGTCTACCTCGGGGAGAGCCTCGGTGCCGCCGTCGCCGCCGAGCTCGCCGTCGAGCACCCGCCGGCGGCGCTGGTGCTGCGCTCGCCGTTCACCTCGCTGACCGACGTCGGCCGGGTGCACTACCCGTTCCTGCCGGTGGGGGCGCTGCGGCGCGACCGGTTCGACGTCGGGGCGGCGGTGCGGCAGGTCGACGTCCCGGTCGTCGTGGTGCTCGGCACCCGCGACGCCGTCGTGCCGCCCGAGCAGAGCAGGGCGGTGGCCCGGGCGGCCGGCGGCCCTACCCGGGGCGTGGAGGTCGACGGCGCCGACCACAACGACCGGGCACTGCTCGACGGCCCGGCCTTCGTCGAGGCGGTGCTGGGCGCCGCGGACAGGCGGTGATCTGCGGTCACGAGCTACAGCCGGTCGAGCTCGGCGCACCGCTTCTGCACCAGCCGTGGCAGCGATCCCTCGACCGGCAGCGGGAGCGACGCGACCTGCTCGCCGGCGTCGTCCCGGTAGGTCACCTGCAGCGTCCCGACCGGCAGCTCCCGCACGGCCCGCGGGCAGTCCGGGACGACGTCGACGAGGACCGTCGTGCGCTCGCCCTCGGCGAGCACGTTCTTGGTCACCCCGTCGGCGCGGCCGCCCCCGAGCAGCAGCTCGACGTCCTCGACCTCGGCGTCCCCGCCCACCGCGGTCAGCGCGAAGTAGAAGCGGACGAACGACTGCCCGGTCAGCGCCGAGCCGGTGTGGCCCACCAGCCGCACCCCCACGGGGTCGACCGCCTGCGCGGGGGGTCGCAGCACCACCAGTCCCGCCGCGACCAGCGCGAGGGCGAGCAGCCCGACCACCCAGCCGCGGCGCGACGCCTCGCGCTCGGGCGGCTGCCCGGCGTCGAGCACCTCGACGACGATCGGTGTGTCCCGGGTCACGTCCCGACGGTACGCGCGGCTGCCGGATCCTGCCGGGGCTCGTCAGACCGCCCCGGTGCGGCTCCAGACCTCCCGCAGGTCCGCGGGCACCGGCGTCGGACGCCCCTCGCCGTCGACGAGGACGTAGGTGGTGCGCACGGTGCAGCAGGTCCGGTCGCCGACGCGGACCGCGAAGGCGACGACGAAGCTCGTCCGGCCCACCCGCTCGGTGCCGACGTCGATCTCGACGACGTCGCCGTACCGGGCGGACGACGTCCAGTCCAGGGTGCTCGAGACCACCAGGGTGTCGAGCCCCCGGGCCAGCAGCGCGGCGTAGTCGGCCCCCGTCGCCGCGAACCAGCCGGTGACCGCCTCGTCGCACCAGGTCAGGTAGTGGGCGTGAAAGACGATGCCCTGCTGGTCGCACTCGACGTAGCGGACCGGCGCGATCCAGGCAGGCGGCACGGTCAGGCCGAGGCGCCGTAGGTGGCGAAGGAGACGGCCACGTAGTGCACGGCGAAGGCGGCGAGGGTGAACGCGTGGAACACCTCGTGGAAGCCGAACCAGCGGGGCGACGGGTCGGGGCGCTGGGTCGCGTAGACGATCGCGCCCACGCTGTAGAGCAGGCCGCCGACCAGCAGCAGCACGAGCACGTGCAGCCCGCCGGCAGCGAGGATCTGCGGCAGGAAGGCGACGGCGACCCAGCCGAGCGCCATGTACAGCGCGACGAACAGCCACTTGGCCGGGCGGCGCAGGACGTTGCGGAGCACGATCCCGACCGCGGCCCCGCCCCAGACCACGCCGAGCACGGTCCACCGGGCGGCCCCCTCCAGCAGCAGCAGGCCGAACGGCGTGTACGTGCCGGCGATGAGGATGAAGATCATCGAGTGGTCGAGCCGCTTCATCACCTCGTGGGAGCGCCCGCTCCACGAGCCGCGGTGGTAGGCCGCCGACGTCCCGAACAGCAGGGCCACGCTGACGGCGTAGACGAGCGCGGCGGTGCGCGCCCGGCCGCCGTCGGCCAGCGCCACCAGCGCCGTGCCGGTCACGAGGCTGACGGCGAAGGCGGCCTCGTGCAGGACCCCGCGCAGCCGCGGCTTGATCCGCTCGGCGACGGCGTGCGCGCGATCCTCGACCCGGGTCACGGTGCGCTCGGCAGCACGCCGGGCGTCGTTGAGCCCCTCCTCCAGGCGGGCGCCGACGTCGCTGCGGGAGTCCGTCACGGCGCCATTGTCCCCGGATCGCCGCGACGCACCCGCTGGGCCCCCGGGTGCCAGACCTCACAGCGACGTGTCCGATCTGCGGCGGTAACATCCCCGGATCGGCCCGGACAGGTCTCCACGCTCCGGTGACCTCGACCGCGACGTTTCGTGACAGGGCCCACGAACCTCGACGGAGAGGAACCTCATGACGACCGCGTCCACCATCCCCGGCCTGGATCAGGCGCCCACCAAGAACGCGAAGCTGATCGCGTGGGTGCGGGAGATCGCCGAGCTGACCCAGCCGGACAAGGTCGAGTGGTGTGACGGCTCCGAGGACGAGTGGCACCGCATGACACGGCTGCTCGTCGACGCCGGCACGTTCGTGAAGCTCGACGAGAGCAAGCGCCCGAACAGCTTCTACGCCAAGAGCGACCCCTCCGACGTCGCGCGCGTCGAGGACCGCACCTACATCTGCTCGAACGACGAGGCTGACGCCGGCCCCACGAACAACTGGGTCGAGCCGTCGGAGATGCGGGCGACCCTCAAGCCGCTGTTCGAGGGCTCGATGCGCGGCCGCACGATGTACGTCGTCCCGTTCTGCATGGGTCCGCTCGGCTCGAAGATCTCCCAGCTCGGCATCGAGCTCACCGACTCGCCGTACGTCGTCACCAACATGCGGATCATGACCCGGATGGGGCAGGCGGCGCTGGACGAGATCGGCGAGGACGGCTTCTTCGTCCCGGCCGTGCACACCGTCGGCGCGCCGCTCGAGCCGGGCCAGCAGGACGTGCCGTGGCCCTGCAACAGCACCAAGTACATCGTCCACTACCCCGAGACCCGCGAGATCTGGTCCTACGGGTCGGGCTACGGCGGCAACGCCCTGCTCGGCAAGAAGTGCTACGCGCTGCGCATCGCGTCGGTGATGGCCCGCGACGAGGGCTGGATGGCCGAGCACATGCTCGTGCTGAAGCTCACCTCGCCCGAGGGCGACGTCCGCTACGTCACCGCCGCCTTCCCGAGCGCCTGCGGCAAGACCAACCTGGCGATGCTCCAGCCCACCATCCCGGGCTGGAAGGTCGAGACCGTCGGCGACGACATCGCGTGGATGCGGTTCGGCGAGGACGGGCGCCTGTACGCCATCAACCCCGAGGCGGGCTTCTTCGGCGTCGCCCCGGGCACCGGCGAGGACACCAACGCCAACGCCGTGCAGACCTTCTGGGGCAACAGCATCTTCACCAACGTCGCGCTGACCGACGACGGCGACGTGTGGTGGGAGGGCCTGACCGAGCAGCCGCCCGCGCACCTGACCGACTGGAAGGGCAACGACTGGACGCCGGAGTCCGACACCCCGGCGGCGCACCCGAACGCCCGCTTCACCACGCCGGCCGGTCAGTGCCCGACCATCGCGCCGGAGTGGGAGGACCCGAAGGGCGTGCCGGTCGACGCGATCCTGTTCGGCGGGCGCCGCGCCTCCGCCGTCCCGCTGGTCACCGAGGCCTTCGACTGGCAGCACGGCGTCTTCCTGGGCTCGACGGTGTCCTCCGAGACCACCGCTGCCGCCGCCGGCGCCATCGGCCAGCTGCGCCGCGACCCCTTCGCCATGCTGCCGTTCTGCGGCTACAACATGGGCGACTACATGGGCCACTGGCTCGAGATCGGCAAGGCGACCTCGCCGGAGAAGCTGCCCCGCATCTACTACGTCAACTGGTTCCGCAAGAGCCCCGAGGGCAAGTGGCTGTGGCCCGGGTTCGGGGAGAACAGCCGCGTCCTGAAGTGGATCGTCGAGCGGCTCGAGGGCAAGCGCGACGGCGTCGAGACGCCGATCGGCGTCCTGCCGACCAAGGCGGAGCTCGACCTGGAGGGCCTCGACATCCCGGCCGAGGACCTCGACCTGCTCCTGTCGGTGGACCCGGAGGTCTGGAAGCAGGAGGCCGGGCTCATCCCCGAGTTCTTCGCCCAGTTCGGCGACCACCTCCCGAGCGAGCTGACCGAGGAGCACCGCAAGCTGCTGGAGCGCCTCGAGCAGGCCTGACCCGCCCGCCTCGACCGAACCCCTGCACCGTCAGGAGCCCTCCCGACGGCCACTGCACCCCAGCTAACCGCCGCAGCCCCTCCACCACGCCCCGTCAGGAGCCCTCCCGACGGGCGGCGAGCCCCCCGAACCCGTCAGGAGGGCTCCGGGCGGAGTGGGTGAGGGGCGGCGCTAGTCTGCCGTCGCGCCGCGAGCCGGCGGCGCAGTCGTCGGGGAGGGTCGGCGTGGGGCTGCGCGACCTCGCCTACACGGCGTACGAGCGCCGCCTGGCCCGCTGGCTGGTCACGTCCGGGGCGCCGGTGCCCAAGCACGTGGGCGTCATCCTCGACGGCAACCGTCGCTGGGCGAGGGCCATGGGCGAGACCAGCGCCGCCGGTCACCAGCGCGGCGCGGACAAGATCGTCGACCTGCTCCGCTGGTGCGACGACGCCGGCGTCGAGCTGGTCACGCTGTGGCTGCTGTCGACGGACAACCTGGCCCGGCCCGAGCGCGAGCTGGCGCCGCTGCTCACGATCATCACCGACGTCGTCGCCGACCTCGCCCGGCCCGAGAACCGGTGGACGCTGCGCGTCGTCGGCGCCCTCGACCTGCTGCCGGCCGAGACCGCACGCCGGCTCAAGGAGGCCGCCGCGGGCACGGCCGGTCGTCCGGGCGTCCAGGTGAACGTCGCGATCGGCTACGGCGGCCGCCGCGAGATCGCCGACGCCGTCCGCGCGCTGCTGCAGGCGCACGCCGCCGAGGGGCGGAGCCTCGAGGAGGTGGCCGAGCTGCTCGACGTCGAGCACATCTCCGAGCACCTCTACACCCGCGGCCAGCCCGACCCTGATCTCGTCATCCGCACCAGCGGCGAGCAGCGGCTGTCGGGCTTCCTGCTGTGGCAGAGCGCGCACAGCGAGTTCTGGTTCTGCGAGGCCTACTGGCCCGACTTCCGCCGCGTCGACTTCCTGCGCGCCCTGCGCGCCTACGCCGCCCGCCAGCGCCGCTACGGCACCTGACCCCCTGCGTCCGCCTCCTGATGTCAGAAGCCGGGAGAGGCGTGAGGCGGCGCTTGTCTGACGCAACGGGTCGGCGGCGTGGATCGAACCTGTGACGTCAGAAGTCGGGAGAGGCGTCGGGCGCGGGACTGCTGACGTCCGCGGAGTTCACCAGGTCGCGCCGCGTGTCGCACGCCCCCCGGGTCGGGCGCGTCCTAGCGTCCGGGGCAGCGGTCGGCACCGCGTCGCCCGCCCGGGAGGCCTCCACGTGCGCACGTCAGCGCGAGAGGGGGCCGGGAACCGGCCTCCGAGGCCCGGTCCCGGCTCCGGCTAGCCGACGGCGAGGGCTCCCATGACCGGCACCACCACGTACGTGCTCGACACCTCCGTGCTGCTGTCCGACCCGGGAGCGATCAGCCGCTTCGACGAGCACGAGGTCGTGCTGCCGCTCGTCGTCGTCAGCGAGCTCGAGGGCAAGCGCGACCACCCCGAGCTCGGCTGGTTCGCCCGGCAGTCCCTGCGCCTGCTCGACGACCTGCGGGTGCGGCACGGGCGCCTCGACCAGCCGATCCCGGTCGGCCAGGGCACGCTGCGGGTGGAGCTGAACCACGTCGACGCGTCGGGCCTGCCGGCCGGCTTGCGCGGCACCGACGGCGACAGCCGCATCCTCGCCGTCGCCGCGAACCTCTCGGCCGAGGGCTGCGACGTCGTCCTCGTCAGCAAGGACCTCCCGCTGCGGGTCAAGGCCGCCTCCATCGGGCTGACGGCAGAGGAGTACCGCGCCGAGCTCGCCGTCAGCACCGGCTGGACCGGCATGGACGAGCTGGAGGTCGCCGGCGCCGACCTCGACACCCTCTACGCCGAGGGCCGCCTCGACCTCGAGGCCGCTCGCGAGCTGCCGACCCACACCGGTTTGGTGCTGCTGTCGGAGCGCGGCAGCGGCCTCGGTCGGGTCGCGCCGGACAAGTCGGTGCGCCTGGTGCGCGGCGACCGCGACGCCTTCGGCCTGCACGGGCGCTCGGCCGAGCAGCGGGTGGCCATCGACCTGCTGCTCGACCCCGACGTCGGCATCGTCTCCCTCGGCGGCCGCGCAGGCACCGGCAAGTCCGCACTGGCCCTGTGCGCCGGCCTCGAGTCGGTGATGGAGCGGCGGGCGCACAAGAAGGTGGTCGTGTTCCGGCCGCTGTTCGCCGTCGGCGGGCAGGAGCTCGGCTACCTGCCGGGCGACAGCGCCGAGAAGATGGCGCCCTGGGCCCAGGCGGTCTTCGACACCCTCGGTGCGTTGGTCGCTCCCGAGGTGGTCGAGGAGGTGATGGCCCGCGGCCTGCTGGAGGTGCTGCCGCTCACCCACATCCGCGGTCGCTCGCTGCACGACGCGTTCGTCGTCGTCGACGAGGCGCAGTCGCTCGAGCGCGGCGTCCTGCTCACCGTGCTGTCGCGGCTCGGCCAGGGCTCGCGGGTGGTGCTCACCCACGACGTCGCGCAGCGCGACAACCTGCGGGTGGGGCGGCACGACGGCGTCGCCGCGGTCATCGAGACCCTGCGCGGCCACCCGCTGTTCGCGCACGTGACGCTGACCCGCTCCGAGCGGTCACCGATCGCGGCGCTGGTCACCGAGATGCTCGAGGACCTGCACCTGTAGGCCTCAGCCCGCGTCGGGGACGCGCCCGCCGGCGCGGACGTCGCCGGTGACCCGCTGGCCGATCCCGACGAGGGTGATGTCGCCGTCGCCGCCCACGGTGACGCCCGCGCCGATCTCCGCGCCGTCGACGACGCTCCTGCGCACCGTGGCGCCGCAGCGCACGACGGTGTCGTGCAGCAGCACGGAGTCGACGACGACGGCGCCGGACTCGACGACGACGCGCGGCGACAGCACGCTGCGGCGCACCTCGCCGGCCACGTGCGATCCGGGGGACAGCAGGGCCGCCTCCACCGTGCTGCCCCGCAGGATGCGGGACGGGCCGTTGCGTCCGGCCCGCGTGACCAGCGGCCAGGACGGCTCGTCCGGCGTGAACGGCGGGTCGTCGCGCACCAGGTCCATGTGCGCCTGCCAGTAGGCCTCGACGGTCCCGAGGTCGCGCCAGTACCCCCCGAGCCGGTGCTCGCGGGCGAGGCCGTCGCCGACCAGACGTGGCAGCACGGCGTCGCCGAGATCGTCCAGGCCGCCGTCTCCGGCCTGCTCGGCCGACTCGTCCAGCAGGTCGAGCACCCGCGCGGCGTCGAAGGCGAAGACCTCGTTGGCCACGAGGTCCGACGCGGGTTCGTCGGGCTTGTACGCGTAGTCGACCACCCGTCCGTCCTCGACCTGGACGACGCCGTACCGACCGGCGTCACCCGGGTCGACCCGGGTGGTGACCATCGTGACCGCGGCGCCGCTGCCCCGGTGCTCCTCGACGAGCGCGTCGTAGTCGAGCCGGTAGACGGCATCGGCGCTCGCCACGACGAGCACGTCGGCAGCGAGGTCGCGGATGAGTGCGGACTGCCGCCACAGCGCGTCCGCGGTACCTGAGTGCCAGCCCTCCTTGCCCGCGCCGCGGTGCGGGTGCAGGACAAGCAGACCGCCGACGGTGCGGTCGAGGTCCCACGGCCGCCCGTTCGCCAGGTGATCGGCCAGGGACGCGGGGTTGTGCTGCTCCAGGACCCAGACGTGCTCGAGCCCGGCGTGCAGGGCGTTCGACAGCGGGACGTCGACCAGGCGGTAGTGCCCCGCGTACGGGACGGCCGGCTTGGCCCGGTGGTCGGTGAGCAGCTCGAGCCGCCCGCCGGCGCCACCGGCGAGCACGAGCAGGAGGGTGCGCGTCTTCACCCGCGCGATGTGCCCCGTCCGTGCCGACTCGACCGCACGGCGGCGGCTGTGGACCTTGCGCTCAGCCCTGCGGCGGCCGGGTCATCGACAGCACGTCGAGCGCGGCGTCGAGCTGCTCCTCGGTGAGGTCGCCGTTGGTGACGTAGCCGCCCTCGACGACGACGTCGCGGATGGTCTTCTTCTCCTTCAAGGCCGTCTTCGCCACCTTGGCGGCGTTCTCGTAGCCGATGTACTTGTTGAGCGGCGTGACGATCGACGGGGACGACTCCGCCAGCTCCCGGCAGCGGTCCTCGTCGGCGACGATGCCGTCGACGGTGCGGTCGGCGAGCAGCCGGGAGATGTTGGCCAGCAGGCGGATCGACTCGAGCAGGTTGCGGGCCATCACCGGCAGCATGACGTTGAGCTCGAAGTTGCCGGCGCTGCCGGCGAACGCGATGGCGGCGTCGTTGCCGATGACCTGCGCGCAGACCATGTGCGTCGCCTCGGGGATGACCGGGTTGACCTTGCCCGGCATGATCGAGCTGCCCGGCTGCAGGTCGGGCAGCTGGATCTCGCCGAGGCCGGCGCGCGGTCCCGAGCCCATCCAGCGGATGTCGTTGCAGATCTTGTTCAGCCCGACGGCGATGGTGCGCAGCTGGCCGCTCGCCTCGACCAGCGCGTCGCGCGCGCCCTGGGCCTCGAAGTGGTCGCGCGCCTCGGTGAGCGGCAGCCCGGTGGCGGCGGCCACCTCCTCGATGACGCGCGCCGAGAAGCCGGGCGGGGTGTTGATGCCGGTGCCGACCGCGGTGCCGCCCAGCGGCAGCTCGGCGAGCCGGGGGAGCGAGGACTGCAGCCGCTCGACGCCGTAGCGCACCTGCGCGGCGTAGCCGCCGAACTCCTGGCCGAGCGTCACCGGCGTCGCGTCCATCAGGTGCGTGCGGCCGCTCTTGACGACGGTGGCGAACTGCTCGCTCTTGCGCTCGAGCGACGCGGCGAGGTGCTCCAGCGCAGGCACCAGGTCGTTGACGACGGCGCTGGTCGCGGCGATGTGGAT
>DATLGD010000147.1:0-15663 GCA_035540755.1 Mycobacteriales bacterium
GGGGTGGAGAGGCCCATCGGTCCGTACACCTTCCGGTCGCCCTCGAAGAGGGTCACCGCGTGCACGCCGTGCTCGAGCAGCTCGCGCCACTCCTCGCCGACGAAGCTCTCGGCGTCCGCCTGGCTCGGGAACGACTCGGGGACCGGCACCCCCTCCGGCTGCACGGGCGTCCCGTCAGGTCCCTCGTAGCGCCAGGTCCATGCCATGCCGCGTCCTCCGCTGCTCGCAGTGCGCCGCCCGCCGACGGAGCCGGCGGCGTCTGCGGCAGGCTAAGGCCATGCGCCTGCACCTGCTCGGCACCGGCTCCTCGGACGGGTACCCCAACCCGTGGTGCCGCTGCTCCTCCTGCCGGGCGGCGGCCGCCGCAGGCCTGGTCCGGGGGCAGACCGCCGCCCTCGTCGACGGTCGGCTGCTGCTCGAGATCGGCGCCGAGGCTCCGCGCGCGGCGCTGCGTCAGGGGACGACGCTGGCCGACGTCGAGGCGGTGCTCGTCACGCACGCCCACCCCGACCACCACGCATGGCCGGCCTGGATGTGGCGGGGCTGGGCGGTCGGGCGACGGCCGCTGACGCTGGTCGGGCCGCCTGCGGTGCTCGACGCCGCCCGTGACCGGCTCGACGACACGGTCGCCGCGGTGCCGGTGCAGGCCGGGGACCGGCTGACCGTCGCCGGGTACGACGTCGTGGTGCTGCCCGCCCGGCACGGCGGGCCCGAGGTCGGCCCGGCGGTGCTGTACGACGTCACCGGTCCGGGCGGCGGCCGGCTGCTGTGGGGCTGCGACACCGGCGAGCTGCCGGACGAGGCGCTCGCGCTGGTCACCGACCGCGCGTACGACGCCGTCGTGCTCGAGCTCACCAGCGCGCACCTGCCCGACCACCTCGACCTGCGCTCATGGCCGCTGCAGGTCGCCGAGCTGCGGCGCCGCGGTGCGGTCACCGACCGCACACACCTGCTGGCCGCGCACCTCGGCCACGACAACCCGCCGCCGGCCGAGCTCGACGACGTGCTGCACGGGTGGGGGGCCCGGGCGCCCGTCGACGGCGACGTCGTCGAGCTCGGGGCCCTCAGCGAGCCGGAGCCGCCGCCCGCTGCCGGACGCCGGACGCTCGTGCTGGGCGGCGCCCGGTCGGGCAAGTCCGCGCACGCCGAGCGGCTGCTGGCCGCCGAGCCCGCCGTCACCTACGTCGCGACGGCACCGGACCGGCCGGGCGACGCCGAGTGGACCGAGCGCGTGCGCCGGCACGCCGAGCGGCGCCCGGCCCACTGGCGCACGGTCGAGACCGGAGACGTCGCGGCCGCCCTGCGAGACCTTGACGGCGTCGTGCTCGTCGACGACCTCGGCCTGTGGCTGACCCGCGTGCTCGACGACGCGGACGGCTGGGAGGGGCCAGTGCCTCCCGCCGCCGACGACGCCCTCGAGGAGCTCTCCGCCGCCTGGCGGGAGCGCACCGGACGCGCCGTGCTGGTGGCACCGCTGGTCGGGTCCGGGATCGTGCCGGGCACCGCGTCGGGCCGGCGCTTCCGCGACCTGCTGGGCACGGTCACGAGCCGGCTCGCCGCCTCCTCCGACGACGTCGTCGAGGTCGTCGCCGGTCTGCCGCGGAGGCTGCGATGACGCCCTGGGAGCCCGTGCTGCCACCGCCGGCCGTCCCGGGCGGGGCGCCCGGCACCGGGCGGCTGGAGCCGGCGCTGCAGTGGCTGGCCCGCTGCCAGGGGGCGTGGCCACCGCGCCGCCCCCTGGCTGCGCAGCGGGTGGACGTCGAGGGCTCGTCCGGCGGCTCGCTGCAGTCCGGGGCCGCCCGCGCCGACGCCGCGGCCGACGCCGGCGTCGACCTGCTCGTCGTGCGCGGATCGGGCGACCAGGCTCCCGGGGTGCTCGTCGCCGCAGTGCTGCTCGACCTCGAGCCGGTGCGGGCGGTGGGCACCGCGGTGACGGCCGGCTGGACCGCCCTGACGGTGGCCGTGCGCGACGGCATCCGCACCGCGCGGGCGCACCGCACCGACCCGGAGGCCCTGCTCGAGGCCACCGGAGCGACGGCGGTGGCCGAGCTGGCCGGCCTGCTCGCGCAGGCCTCGACGCGGCGCACCCCCGTGCTCCTCGACGGCTCGGCTCTGACCGCGGCCGCGGCGCTGGTCGCCGGACGGCTCGCCGTCGGAGCGCAGGCCTGGTGGCTGGCGGGGCAGTCGCCGCCCAACCCGGCCGCTCGAGCCGTGCACACCGACCTGCGGCTCGCGCCGCTGCTCGACCTGCGCCTCGGCCTGCCCGCCGGCGCGGACCTGGCCGCCGACGTCCTCGCGGCCGCGACGGCGCTGGTGGACCGCGCTGATGGGTGACGGGCTCCGGCTCGCCCTCACCACGCTCACCGTGCTGCCGGTGCGCGGACCGGTCGAGGTCGACCGGCGCTCCGCCCGGACCGCGATGCTCCTGGCGCCGCTCGTGGGGCTCGCCCTGGGCGCCGTCGCCGCCGGCGTCGCGAAGGGCGTTCAGCTCGCCGGCGCCGACCTGCTGGCCGCCGTCCTGGCCGTGGCGGCGCTCGCCGTCCTGACCCGGGGCCTGCACCTCGACGGACTGGTCGACACCGTCGACGGCCTGGCCTCCTACCGGCCGCGCGCGCAGGCGCTGGAGATCATGCGCTCGCCGGAGGCGGGACCACTCGGCGTCGCCGCGCTCGTCCTCGTGCTGCTCGCCCAGGTCGCGGCCGTGCACGCGTGCCTCGACGCCGGCCGGGGGACCGCCGCGCTGCTGCTCGCCGGCGCAGGGGCCCGGCTCGCGGTCACCGTGGCCTGCACGACCGGGATCCCCGCCGCGTCCCCGTCCGGGCTCGGGGCGGCCGTCGCCGGCACGGTGCCCCGGGCCGCAACGGTCACCGTGGGGACCGCCGTCCTGGTCGTCGGTGCGGCGCTCGGGCTCGTCGACGAGGGCGCGCACCCGGCACTGGGGCCGCTCGCCGTCCTGGGCGGCCTGGCCGCCGCTGCCGTCCTGCTGCGGCACGCGGTGCGGCGGCTCGGCGGCGTCACCGGCGACGTCCTCGGAGCGCTCGTCGAGACGACCACGACCGTCGTGCTCGTCGTCGTCGCCACGGCCTGAGCGGCGCTGGCCGAGCCGTTCCCGGATCGTGACCGAACCCCGCCCTGCACGTGCCTTGCGCGGCGACCCGACGGGGCTAGCGTCCCGGACGGTCCTGGCCACCCCGGCCCGGTACAGCAGCGAAGAGGTGTGCGGATGCGTAGAACGAGCAGGTCAGTGCGGGCTGCGGCCCTGCTGGGAGCCGTCGCGGTGGCCCTCGCGGGCTGCGCCGACAGCGACCGCGACAACGGCGCCGGCGCCGGTGGCGGCGGCGGCGAGCAGAGCGGTGGCACCTTCGTCTTCGCCGCCTCGTCGGATCCCGTCGCCCTCGACCCGGCCTTCGCCAGCGACGGCGAGACCTTCCGCGTCGCCCGGCAGATCTTCGAGGGCCTCGTCGGCACCGAGCCCGGCACCGCCGACCCGGCGCCGCTGCTCGCCGAGGAGTGGGAGACCTCCGACGACGGCCTCGAGACCACGTTCACGCTGCGCGAGGACGTGCAGTTCCACGACGGCGAGCCGTTCAACGCCGAGGCGGTCTGCTTCAACTTCGACCGCTGGCACAACTGGACCGGCCTGCTCCAGTCGGAGAACATCACCTACTACTACGGCAAGATCTTCCGCGGCTACGCCGACACCGGCACCGGCATCTACGAGTCCTGCGAGGCCGAGGACGAGTTCACCGCGACCATCACCCTGAACGCGCCGTTCGCCGGCTTCATCCAGGCCATGTCGCTGCCGGCCTTCTCGATGCAGAGCCCCGCGGCGCTCGAGGAGCACGACGCCGACAACGTCCAGGGCACCGAGGACGACGTCCGCTTCAGCGCCTACGCCACCGAGCACCCGACCGGCACCGGTCCGTTCGTCTTCGAGTCGTGGGAGCGCGGCCAGCAGGTCACGCTCGCCCGCTTCGACGACTACTGGGGCGAGGTCGCGCAGATCGACCGCGCGATCGTCCGCACCATCTCCGACGGCAACGCCCGCCGGCAGGCGCTCCAGAACGGCGAGATCGACGGCTACGACCTGGTCGCCCCGGGTGACCTGCAGAGCCTCGAGGACGCCGGCTTCCAGATCGAGAACCGGGCGCCGTTCAACATCCTCTACCTGGCCATGAACCAGGCCGTGCCGGAGCTGGCCGACATCCGCGTCCGGCAGGCGATCGCCCACGCGATCGACAAGGACGCCGTCATCAGCCAGTCGCTGCCCGAGGGCAGCGAGGTGGCCACGCAGTTCATGCCGGACACCGTGGCCGGTCACACCGACGACGTGACCACCTACGAGTTCGACCAGGACCGTGCCCGCGAGCTGCTGGCCGAGGCCGGCGCCGAGAACCTGACGCTGCAGTTCAACTACCCGACCGGCGTCTCGCGGCCGTACATGCCGACGCCCGAGGAGACGTTCGTGGCGATCCGGTCGCAGCTCGAGGCCGTCGGCATCACCATCACTCCGGTGGCCGACCAGTGGAGCCCGAACTACCTCGACCGCGTCACGGGCAGCGAGGACCACGGCATCCACCTGCTCGGGTGGACCGGCGACTACAACGACAGCGACAACTTCGTCGGCGTCTTCTTCGGCAAGCAGACCGACGAGTGGGGCTTCGACAACCCGGAGCTGTTCTCGGCCCTCGAGGAGGCCCGCGGGATCGCCACGCGCGAGGACCAGACGCCGGCCTACGAGGAGATCAACAAGATGATCGCTGACTTCGTGCCGGGCGTGCCGATCGCGCACCCCGTCCCGTCGCTCGCCTTCGCCCCCGAGGTCTCGGGCTACCAGGCGTCGCCGGTGCAGGACGAGGTCTGGAACACCGTCACCGTCTCCGAGTGAGCAGCAGCGGGCCCCGGGACGCGCGTCGTCCCGGGGCCCGCTGCGCTGCCCCGCCTGATCCCGCCCGACCCGCACGGCGCCGAAGGAGGACACCCGCGTGCTGCGCTTCGTGGTGCGCCGCCTGGCCCTCACCGTCCCGGTGCTCGTCGGGCTGAGCATCCTGCTGTTCCTCTGGGTGCGCGCCCTTCCTGGCGACCCCGCCCGGGCCCTGCTCGGCCAGCGGGCCACCGCCGAGAGCGTCGAGAACGTCACCCGCCTCTACGGCTTCGACCGACCCCTGCACGAGCAGTACTTCACCTACATCGGCGCGCTGCTGCAGGGCAACTTCGGCTCCTCCACCCAGACCGGGCAGCCCGTGGTCGAGCTGTTCAAGAACGGCTTCCCGGCCACCGCCGAGCTGGCGTTCTGCGCCCTGCTGTTCGCCGCGGTGCTCGGCATCCCGCTCGGCTACTTCGCCGCCCGCCGGCACGGCACCCCGCTCGACAACCTGACGGTCGGCGCCTCGCTGATGGGCGTGGTCATCCCGGTCTTCTTCCTGGCCTACCTGCTGAAGCTGGTGTTCGCCATCGGCATCGGGCCGCTGGACTTCCTGGGCGTCTTCCCGACCGCCGGCCGCCAGGACGCCCGCATCGCCGCGACCCATCCCACCGGCTTCTACGTCCTCGACGGCATCCTCACCCGCGAGTGGGACGCCGCCTGGAACGCGCTGAAGCACCTGGTGCTGCCGGCGGTGGCGCTCGGCACGATCCCGCTGGCCATCATCGTGCGCATCACCCGGGCTGCGGTTCTCGACGTCACCGGTGAGGACTACGTGCGCACCGCCGAGGCCAAGGGGCTGCTGCAGGGCACCATCAGCCGGCGGCACGTGCTGCGCAACGCGCTGCTGCCCGTCGTCACCACCGTCGGGCTGCAGGCCGGGCTGCTGCTGTCCGGAGCGGTGCTCACCGAGACGGTGTTCGCGCGCAACGGCCTGGGATCGACGCTGTTCAACGCCATCACGCTGCTCGACTATCCCGTCCTGCAGGGCTTCATCCTGGCCATCGCGCTGATGTACGCGCTGATCAACCTGACCGTCGACGTCCTCTACGGCGTCATCGACCCACGGGTGCGTGTCTCGTGACGCTGATCGCCCCCGGGTCCGGCAGCCCGGTCGGCGACCCGTTCGACGGGCCGACCGCGCACGCCGAGGAGCGCGGCACCAGCCTGTGGCGCGGCGCCTTCGCGCGCCTGCGCCGCGACCCGTTCGCCATCCTCGGCGCAGTCATCGTGCTGACCTTCGTGATCGTCGCGCTGGCGGCTCCGCTGCTCGCGCCGTACGAGCCTGCCCGCGCGCAGTGGGGCAACCAGGTGACGCCGGGGAGCGTCCCCGGCCCGTCCGCCGAGCACCTGCTCGGCCTCGACGCCTTCGGCTCGGACCTGCTCACCCAGCTCATCTACGGTGCCCGCCAGTCACTGCTCATCGGCGTCGTCTCGACCCTCATCGGGCTGTCCGTCGGGGCGACCATCGGCCTGCTCGCCGGCGGAATCGGCGGGTGGATCGACGTCCTGCTCATGCGCTTCGTCGACATCCTGCTGTCGATCCCCAGCCTGCTGCTCGCCGTCAGCATCGCCGCGGCGCTCGGCCGCACCTCCACCTCGGTGATGATCGCCATCGGTGTCGCGCAGGTGCCGATCTTCGCCCGCCTGCTGCGCGGGTCGCTGCTCGCGCAGCGCGAGGCCGACTACGTGCTGGCGGCGACCTCGCTCGGGCTGCGACGACGGCGGGTGGTCATGAACCACATGCTGCCCAACAGCCTCGGGCCCGTCATCGTGCAGGCGACGCTGGTGCTGGCCACCGCCATCATCGAGGTCGCCGCGCTCAGCTACCTCGGGCTGGGCGAGCCGAACCCGACCGTCGCCGAGTGGGGCCGCATGCTCGTCAAGTCGCAGGACCGGCTCGAGACCTCGCCGCAGCTGGCGCTGCTGCCCGGCACGCTCATCGCCGTCACCGCGCTCGGGTTCACCCTGCTCGGCGAGGCGCTGCGCGAGGCGCTCGACCCGAAGTTCCGCCGGTGAGCACCCCCGTGGTCGTCGAGGACCTCGACCAGCGCCCGCCCGGTCAGCCCCTTCTGCAGGTGCGTGACCTGCAGGTGCGCTTCACCCGCCGCGGGCGCGACCCGGTGCGGGCCGTCGACGGCGTCAGCTTCGACGTGCGGCCCGGGCAGGTCGTCGGCCTGGTCGGCGAGTCCGGCTGCGGCAAGTCGGTGACCTCGCTGGCCATCATGGGCCTGCTGCCCCAGCGCCGGGTGGAGGTCGCCGGCGAGGTGCTCTTCGAGGGACGCGACCTGCTGACCATGCGGCGCGACGACCTGCGCGAGATGCGCGGCCGCGACATCGCGATGGTCTTCCAGGACCCGATGAGCTCGCTCAACCCCGTCGTGCCGATCGGCCTGCAGGTCACCGAGGTGCTCGCCCGGCACACCGACCTCGACCGCAGCGCGGCGCGCAAGGAGGCCGAGGAGCTGCTGCGGCGGGTCGGCATCCCCGACCCCGCCCGGCGGCTCAAGGAGTACCCCCACCAGCTGTCCGGCGGCATGCGCCAGCGCGCGCTCATCGCCATGTCGCTGGCCTGCAAGCCGCGGCTGCTCATCGCCGACGAGCCGACCACGGCCCTCGACGTCACCATCCAGGCGCAGGTGCTCGAGCTGCTCAAGCAGCTGGTCCGCGACAGCGGCACCGCCATGGTGATGATCACGCACGACCTCGGCGTCGTCGCCGGGCTCTGCGACGAGGTCAACGTCATGTACTCCGGCCGCGTCGTCGAGCGGGCCGGCCGGCGCGAGCTGTTCGGGCACCCGCGGCACCAGTACACCGGCGGGCTGCTCCGCTCCATCCCCCGGCTCGACGAGCCGCGCGGCGGCACCCTCAACCCCATCCCGGGGTCGGCCTCGGACGTCATCCCGTGGTCGCGCGGCTGCGCCTTCGCACCGCGCTGCCCCGCGCGGCAGGACGACTGCCTCGTGCCGGACCTCCAGCTCGTCGACGACGTCCGGCCCGACCACCTGCACCGGTGCGTCCACCCCGTCCCGGTCGAGGAGAGCACTCCGTGACTGCGGCCGGCGCGGCCGGAGTGCCCGACGACGTGCTGCTCCAGGTCCGCGGACTGGAGGTGCACTTCCCGATCCGCTCCGGGATCCTGCTCGACCGCACCGTCGGCCACGTGCGCGCCGTCGACGGCGTCGACCTCGACGTGCGGCGCGGCACCACCTTCGGCCTGGTCGGCGAGTCCGGCTGCGGGAAGTCGACGCTCGGCCGGGCCGTGCTGCGCCTGGTCGAGCCCACCGGCGGCACGGTGCTGTTCGACGGCGTCGACATGACCTCGCTGAAGAAGGAGCAGCTGCGGCGCGCGCGCAAGCGCATGCAGATGGTCTTCCAGGACCCGATGTCGAGCCTCGACCCCCGGCAGGACGTCGAGTCGCTGCTCGTCGAGCCGATGCAGGCCCACGAGCTGGCCGGGGGACCGAAGGCGTGGCGGGCCCGGGTGCGCGAGCTCCTCGACCTCGTCGGGCTGCCGGCCGCTTCGGCGTCGAAGTACCCGCACGAGTTCAGCGGCGGCCAGCGCCAGCGCATCGGCATCGCCCGGGCGATCGCCCTGGAGCCGGAGCTGGTCATCGCCGACGAGCCGGTGTCGGCGCTCGACGTGTCGGTGCAGGCCCAGGTGGTCAACCTGCTCGAGGAGCTGCAGGACCGGCTCGGACTCACCTACCTCGTCATCGCGCACGACCTCGCCGTCGTCCGGCACATCAGCGACGAGATCGGCGTCATGTACCTCGGCTCGCTCGTCGAGCACGCGGACAGCGACGAGCTCTACGACAACCCGCTGCACCCGTACACGATCAGCCTCATGTCGGCGATCCCGGTGCCGGACCCCGACGTCGAGGACGCCCGCGAGCGCATCCTGCTGGCCGGTGACCTGCCCTCCCCCGCCGCGCCGCCACCGGGCTGCCGCTTCCACACCCGCTGCCCCTTCCGGCAGCCGACCCGCTGCCACGACGAGGTCCCGCTGCTCCGCGAGCTCGCGCCCAGGCACACGGTGGCCTGCCACTGGGCCGAGGACGTGCGCGACGGCCGCATCACCGCGGCGGCGTCGTCGCACGACCCGACGTCGGCGGGCGACGTCGTGGACCAGACGACGCTGCCCTAGCCCGCGTCCTCGGTCAGCGCACCTTCGACGGCACGAACGGCGGCTTCACGACCCGCATCCGCGAGGTTCGGCCGCGCACGTCGACCTCGACCTCGACGTCCTCCGAGCCGGCCGGCACCGCGCCGGTGTCGAGCAGCGCGAGCCCGATGCCGACCTTGCGGGTCGGCGAGAACGTGCCGCTGGTGACCTCGCCGACCCGGCGTCCTCCGGCGCTCACCTGCATGTGCGCGCGGGGGATGCCGCGGTCGAGCGACTCGAGGCCCCACAGCAGCCGGGCGGGGCCGTTCTCGCGCTCGGCGACCAGCGCCTCCCGCCCCCAGAACCGCGGCTTCTTCCACCCGACCGCCCAGGTCGAGCGGGCCTGGACCGGAGTGATGTCGAGCGACAGGTCCTGGCCGTGCAGCGGGTAGCCCATCTCGGTGCGCAGGGTGTCGCGGGCACCGAGCCCGCACGGCACCGCGCCGAGGTCCTTGCCGGCGGCGAGCAGCGCGTCCCAGAGGTCGCCGGCGTCCTCGGCCCGCGGCAGCAGCTCGTAGCCGCGCTCCCCGGTGTAGCCGGTGCGGCAGACGACGACCGGACGCCCCTCCCACGTCGCGTCCGTGAAGGCCATGTAGTCGTGCGCCGCGGGCAGCCCGAGCGCCTCGACCAGCTCGGCGGACCGCGGGCCCTGGACGGCGAGGACGGCGAGCCGGTGGTGCAGGTCCTCGACCTCGATCCCCGACGGCGCGTCGGCCGCCAGGCGCCCGACGACCTGCGAGGAGTTCGCCGCGTTCGGGACGAGGAAGACCTCCTCCTCGCTCTTGACGTACGCGATCAGGTCGTCGACGACGCCGCCGGACTCGTCGTCGCAGCACAGCGTGTACTGCGCCTGACCGGGGCCGATGCGGCGCAGGTCGTTGGTCAGCCGGTCGTTGACGAACTCGACCGCCGTCAGGTCACCGACCGACCCGCGCACCGCGCCCTTGCCGAGATGGCTGACGTCGAACACGCCCACCGCCTCGCGCACGGCGGTGTGCTCGGGCAGCACGCCGGCGTACTGGATCGGCATCTGCCAGCCGCCGAAGTCGGCCATCTTCGCGCCGAGGGCGACGTGGCGGTCGTGCAGAGGGCTGGTGTGGAGGTCCGTCACGTCGCCGACCCTACGGGCCCCCTCGGTAGGGTCGGCCGCGTGACGAGCCTCCGCCTGACCACCTCCGCCGCTCCCACCCTGAAGGTCGACGCCGTCGTCGTCGGCGTCGTCAAGGGCAGAAAGGGTCTCGCCCTCGCGCCCGGCGCCGAGGCGCTCGCCGACGCCGTCGGCAAGACCTTCCTGCGCAGCCTCACCGACCTCGGCGCGACCGGCAAGGCCGAGGAGGTCACCCGCCTCGCGACCCTGGGGGCGGTGAAGCCGGCCGTGGTAGTCGCCGTCGGCCTGGGCGACGGCACGCCGACGCCCGAGGCGCTGCGCCGCGCGGCCGGCGCGGCGACCAGGACGCTGGCCGGATCGGCCCGCACCGTCGCCCTGTCTCTGGTCGACCCCGCCTCGGCCACCGCCGAGCAGGTCCGCGCCGTCGCCGAGGGCGCACTGCTCGGCGCCTACGCCTTCACCGCCTACCGCTCCTCCTCCCACGACCTGCGCGAGCCGGTGCGCGAGGTGCAGGTCGTCGTCGACAAGGCCCTGGGCAAGGACGCCGCGGTTCAGGCCGCGGTCGACCGCACGGAGGTCGTCTGCCGCGCCGTCGCGCTGGCCCGCGACCTGGTCAACACCCCGCCGTCGGACCTGCACCCGGCCGAGCTCGCCGAGGTGGCGCAGCGCGAGGCCAAGCGCGTCGGGATCAAGGTCGAGGTGCTCGACCACAAGGCTCTGGCCAAGGGCGGCTTCGGCGGCATCACCGGCGTCGGCCAGGGGTCGGTCAACCCGCCGCGGCTGGTGCACCTGTCCTACCGCGGCGGCGGGCCGAAGATCGCGCTGGTCGGCAAGGGCATCACGTTCGACTCGGGCGGCCTGTCGCTCAAGCCGGCCGCCGCGATGGAGGAGATGAAGAGCGACATGGGCGGTGCGGCCGCCGTGATCGCCGCGAGCGCCGCCATCGCCGAGCTGCGCCTGCCGGTCGACCTCGACGCCTGGGTGCCCATGGCCGAGAACATGCCGAGCGGAACGGCGATCCGCCCGTCCGACGTGCTGGTGATGCGCGGCGGCAAGACCGTCGAGGTGAACAACACCGACGCCGAGGGCCGGCTGATCCTCGCCGACGCGATCGTCCGGGCCTGCGAGGACGGCCCCGAGGTGCTGCTCGACGCGGCGACGCTCACCGGCGCCCAGCTCGTCGCGCTGGGCGCCCGCACCAGCGGCGTGATGGCCAACGACGACGCGCTGCGCACCTCCGTCGTCGAGGCGGCCGGGCGCGCCGGCGAGGCGATGTGGCCGATGCCGCTGCCGGCAGAGCTGAAGAAGGGGCTCGACAGCGACATCGCCGACCTGCAGAACACCGGACCGCGAGAGGGCGGGATGCTCACCGCGGGGCTCTTCCTGCAGGAGTTCGTGGCCGAGGGCGTCCGCTGGGCGCACCTGGACATCGCCGGCCCTGCCTACAACGGCGGTGAGGCCTACGGCTACACCCCGCACGGCGGCACCGGGGCGGCCGTGCGCACCTTCGTGCAGGTCGTCGAGGAGCTCGCCGACGTCTAGCGCTCGGGGCCGACCTACGGCAGCGCTCACCCGTTCGGCCCTGCGGCGGGCAGGCCCCTGCGGTCGAGAACTCAGGTGCTGCTGACCCCGGACCGGAGGCCCCCGTGCGCGAGACCCTGCTGACCTTCCTCACCACCAAGGCGAAGCTCGCCGCCGTCGCGGTCGCCGCCGCGGCGCTGAGCACCTCAGCCGTGGCCGTCACCACGGTGAGCAGCGAGGAGCCGACGACGCCGGACGACGTCGTGGTCGAGCAGATCGAGGGCGAGGGCGCACCGGACGGGGAGCTCGAGCAGGGTCTCGAGGCCGGCGGCGACGCGCTCGGGGACGACGACGCCGAGGGCACCGAGGTCGACGCGGAGACCGAGGAGGGCGCGGCCGCCGAGGGCGCCGTGCCCGAGCCGGCCGCCGAGGACGCCGAGGCGCCCGTCGCGGGCGAGCTGCCGCCCTGCCCGGCGGACGTCAAGAACCACGGTGCCTACGTGTCCTCGGTGGCCAAGGACAAGACCGGCGGCGGTGCCGAGCACGGAGCCCGCGTGTCCGCGGCGGCCAAGAGCGACTGCGGCAAGCCCGCGGGCGAGGCGCCGACCGAGCCCGAGGCGGCCGAGCCGGAGGCGGGTGCGCAGAGCGCGCCGGCGCCGAAGCCGGAGTCCAAGCCGAAGGCCCCGGCGAAGGCTCCGACGAAGACGGAGCGGCCCAGCGGCGCGACGAGCGGGCCGAAGGGTCCGCCGGCCGGCAAGGGCGGCGGCGCGGGCAAGAGCGGCGGCGGCCAAGGCGGCGGCGCGGGCAAGGGCGGCGCGGGCAAGGGCGGCGGCAAGGGCTGAGCCCGCCCGGGCGGGTCGGGAGGCCGGCGGGTCAGCTCGGCGGGCCGGTCTCCCCTGCGGCCTTGCGCTTGGCCGTCCACTCCCGCATCCGCGAGGGGTAGCCGACCGCGGCGACGTCGTACACCGGGATGCCCATCTGCGTGCCGAAGGCGAACGCGTCCTTGGCCGAGGCCACGCGGCGCCGGGTCCACTCTCCGTCGGCGGCCACGAGCACCAGCGTCGTGGACGTCGTCTGGGTCTCGGGCTCGACGAAGCCCTCGACGCCCTGGCGGGTCGAGGACCACTTCGCCAGGTGCTCGAGCTCGGCCGACCCGCCGGTGCGCGTCGTGCCGGGTCGGTCGCGGCGTCCGAAACGGCCCAGCAGTCCCACCCGGTACCTCCTCGTCGTCGGCCTCGTCGTCGGCCGGTTCGTCTGTCGTGGGCGTGCTTCCCGGTGCCGCTCGTGGGAAGGAGGCGGGGCGGGAACGGCGTCGTCGCCGTCAGGTGGAAGGATGCCTGACGAGGTCGGCGGCCTCCAACCGGACACGTCCGGTCGGCCGCCGATCGACACCGCCGCACCGTCCGTCGACCAGCAAGGAGCCGTCGTGGCAGAGGAGACCGTCGACCTCGTCGTCCTGGGTGGTGGCAGTGGTGGCTACGCCGCCGCGCTGCGCGCCGCCGAGCTCGGCATGAGCGTGGTCATGGTCGAGAAGGACAAGGTCGGCGGCACGTGCCTGCACGTCGGCTGCATCCCGACCAAGGCGCTGCTGCACGCCGCCGAGGTGGCCGACACGATGAAGGAGGCCGAGCAGTTCGGCGTCCACGGCAGCTTCGACCGGGTCGAGATGACCGAGGTCAACGCCTACAAGGACAAGGTCATCGCCGGCCTGTACAAGGGCCTGACCGGGCTGGTGAAGAGCCGCAAGATCGAGGTCGTCGAGGGCACCGGGAAGCTCGTCTCCCCCACTGCCGTCGAGGTCGACGGGCGCACGATCGAGGCCCGCCACGTGCTGCTGGCCACCGGCTCGGTGCCGCGCTCGATCCCGGGTCTCGAGATCGACCACGAGCGCGTCATCACCAGCGACGACGCGCTGAAGATGGACCGCATCCCGGGATCTGTCGCGATCCTCGGCGCCGGCGCCATCGGCTGCGAGTTCGCCTCGGTCTGGCGGGCCTTCGGGGCCGAGGTCACCATCGTCGAGGCGCTCCCCCACCTGGTGCCGCTCGAGGAGGAGTCGAGCTCGAAGCTGCTCGAGCGAGCCTTCCGCAAGCGCGGCATCAAGCAGGAGCTCGGCGCGAAGTTCGAGACGCTCGAGCACACCGACGGCGGCGTCCGGCTGCACCTCGAGGGCGGCAAGACCGTCGACGCCGACATCCTGCTCGTGGCCATCGGTCGCGGACCGGTGTCGCAGGGTCTCGGCTACGAGCAGGTCGGCGTCGAGATGGAGCGCGGCTTCGTCAAGGTCGACGCCTACTGCCAGACCAGCGTCCCGACCATCAGCGCGGTCGGCGACCTCATCCCGACCCTGCAGCTGGCGCACGTCGGGTTCGCCGAGGGCATCCTCGTGGCCGAGCGGCTGGCCGGCCTGAACGTCACGCCGGTCGACTACGACGGCGTCCCGCGCGTCACCTACTCCCATCCCGAGGTCGCCTCGGTCGGCATCACGAGCACGGTGGCCACGGAGCGCGGCTACGACGTCGTCGAGGCCAGCTACGACCTCGCCGGCAACGGCAAGGCGCGCATCCTCGGCACCGCCGGGGCGGTCAAGGTCATCGCGAGCAAGGACGGCCCCGTTCTCGGTGTCCACATGGTCGGCGAGCGGGTCGGCGAGCTCATCGCCGAGGCTCAGCTGATCACCAACTGGGAGGCGCTCCCGGGCGAGGTCGCGCAGCTCATCCACCCGCACCCGACGATGTCCGAGGCCGTCGGCGAGGCGCACCTCGCGCTGGCCGGCAAGCCCCTGCACAGCCACAGCTGACGGCACAGCCACAGCTGATCGCCACCCGCACCCCAGACGAAGGAGTCTGAGACACCACATGGCCGTCTCCGTCACGATGCCCCGCCTGGGCGAGAGCGTCTCCGAGGGCACTGTCACCCGCTGGCTCAAGCAGGAGGGCGACTCGGTCGAGGCCGACGAGCCGCTGCTCGAGGTCAGCACCGACAAGGTCGACACCGAGATCCCCTCCCCCGCGTCCGGGACCCTGTCCTCGATCAAGGTCCAGGAGGACGAGACCGTCGAGGTCGGCGTCGAGCTGGCCACGATCGACGACGGCTCGGGCGGGGGCGGCGGCGAGGCCGAGGGCTCCGGCGCGGACACCGAGCCGGAGCCCGAGCCGGAACCCGAGCCCGAGCCGGAACCCGAGCCCGAGCCCGAGCAGCCGAAGGTCGCCGCCCCGCAGCAGGAGCAGGTTCCGCAGCAGGCGTCCGGGCAGCAGGACGCCCCGCAGGGGTCCGGCGGCGAGGGTGCCTACGTCACCCCGCTGGTGCGCAAGCTGGCTGCCGAGCACGGCGTCGACCTGTCCAGCATCTCCGGCACCGGCGTCGGCGGTCGCATCCGCAAGCAGGACGTCCTCGACGCCGCCGCCCAGTCCGACGGCGGAGCGTCCGGCGCTGCGCAGGAGCAGGGCCAGCAGCCGTCCTCCGCGCAGCCCGCTCGGTCCGAGGACACCGCCTCCTCCGGTCGGCAGGAGATCGCGCAGCCGGCCAAGGGCACCGAGGCGCCGGCCAAGGCCTACGCCGACCAGGCTGTGAAGGCGGCTGCCGACACCTCCGTGCGCGGCACGACCGAGCCGATGAGCCGGCTGCGCAAGGTCATCGCCGAGCGCATGGTCGAGTCGCTGCAGGTCAGCGCCCAGCTCACCACGGTCGTCGAGGTCGACGTCACCCGCATCGCCCGCCTGCGCGAGCAGGCCAAGGCGGCGTTCGAGCAGCGCGAGGGCGTGAAGCTGTCGTTCATGCCGTTCTTCGCGATGGCGACGCTCGAGGCGCTCAAGCAGCACCCGGTCGTCAACGCGAGCGTCGACCAGGCCGCCGGCACGATCACCTACCACGACGGCGTCCACCTGGGTGTCGCCGTCGACACCGAGCGCGGGCTGCTCGTGCCGGTCATCCACGGCGCGGGCG
>DATLGD010000148.1:0-3634 GCA_035540755.1 Mycobacteriales bacterium
GGGCGTGCCCGCCCCGGTCATGGTCCAGCAGTCCATCAGTCTGGAGGGATGCGCGCCGAACCCCTGGCCCGGGACGACCGGCGGCTGAGGCGCTACTGCGCGCTCCGCCGGCTGGCGCGGCGCCGCGCGTTGCACATGGTCGCGGGCGAGGCGGCAGCCGAGGCGATGGACCTTGGCCCGGCGGCGGACGAGCCGGCGTCGCGCAAGACCCGTTCTGCTACCACCCGCTGCCACTGCCTGTGGCGTGATCGCACCCGCCCCGCCGTGCTCGCCCCGCGGCATGAGCGAAGGCCGCGATCCCGCGCGCTGCTGGGAGCAGGATTGCGACCCGCAGCATGACCGGGCGTCCTATGGGCGCCGTGGGGATAGAGCCCGAGCGTTGACGCTGCTGGCCTTGCTCGACTGTAGTGCAATGTAGTACGTTGACGTCGTGTACGACGACGCCGACTGGTCTCCTCGCGGTGACTACATCGTCAAGAGGCACGATGTCGTTCCGGCCGAGGCCAACGAGGCGTTGCTCGATCCGGAACGGATCGTGATCGATCCGGACTACAGCAGCACCAGCGGACGGTCGGTCCGGATCATCGGTTTCTCCAAGACCGCCGATGACCTGATCACCGTCATCGTCCTTATGGACGAAGGCGTCACGTACGGCGTCAATGCCTGGCGATCCAACGCGCGGGACCGACGGATCTACCGGAAAGGGGAGCTGTGATGGCAACCAAGCTGAAGAAGCTCATCGAGGCCGAGTCAAGAGCGGCTGAGGACGGCGAGGCAGATCAGGCCTCCACCGCGCGCGCCGGGGTGAAGGTGACCCGCGGTCACGACCGGGCCAAGACCCTGCAGATCCGGCTCAACCACGAGGAGATCAGCGAGCTGACTGCGCTGGCGAAGGATCGTGGTCTCCCGGTGTCGACGGTCGCTCGCCAGCTGCTCCTGCAGTCCCTGAATCCGGTCGATGACCTCAAGGCCGCGCTCGATCGGCTCGAACGAGACGTGTCCGAAGTACGTCGACGGGCCCTCAGCGCCTGAACCTGCAGGACAGCCCGGAGCCCGCTCGGGCCGGGAGGGGCGCACACATCCGCATATCAGCTATGAGCGGTCGTTTCGGCCAGTGACCAGGCGTCCTGCAAGACTGGCCCTGCGTGATCGCACGGCCCCGGCTTGCTCACGCTGGAGGTCAGGTGCCTGAGGCCATCTGAGCCCACTCATCGGCAGTTGCGGTCGTTCGCACGGATGCGCGGTCATCGGCAGCCCACGTCACCTCGACCGCAGCGCTGGCAGCGTCACCTCGTCGAGGTAGCACCAGCCCCAGTCGTCGCCGGGCTCCGCGGAGCACATCACCGGGTGCTCGGCGTCGGCGGCGTGCGCGGCCGCGTGCCGTCCGGGTGAGCCGTCGCAGCAGCCGACGTGCCCGCACGCGGTGCACAGCCGCAGGTGCACCCAGTCCTGCCCGGTGCGCAGGCACTCGGCGCATCCCGGCGCGTTCGGCACGACCGGTCGGGACGTGCCGGCGTGCGCGCAGGCCTGGTCCGGGTCTGCCCGGAAGGCGTGCACCCGGTTGATGTCGACGACGGTCCGCCCGACCGGGCCGGGCTCGCGCAGCAGGTCGCGCACGGCGGTGACGAGCCGATCGTGGGCCGCACGCTGCGACAGCACGACGGTGGTCGCGCCGGCGTCGTGCAGGGCCGGCACGTCGTCCGGCTCGGGTGCGAGCACGACGACGTGCGCCTGCGGTGCCGACGTCGCGACGACCCCGGCGATGAGCGCCGCCTGCCCGGGCTCGTCGTCGGCGATGACGACGACGCGGGCGTCGGGCGCTCCCGCCTCGCGCAGCACGTGGTGCTTCGTCGAGTCGCCCCGGACCACCGGGAGCCCGAGCCGCTCGGCCTCGGCGGCGCCGTCCGGGTTGAGCGTCGTGACGACGACGCGTTCCCCGCCGGCGAGCAGCTCCCGGGTGAGGGCGCGTGCCGCCCGGCCCCAGCCGGACACGAGCACGTGGCCGGCCGCGGGCGGGCCCGACGCAGCGGCCGGCGCCGGAACCGGCCGACGTCGCCCGACGCGCCCCGCGAAGGCACGACCGGCGGCGGCCAGGCCCGGCGTCGCGACGAGCAGCACGACGGTCGCGGCGAGGAAGGCCTGCGCGCCGCGCTCCCCGAGCCCGGCCGGCGACAGTCCCTCGGCCGCGCCGGCGCGCTCGAGCACGAAGGCGAACTCGCCCACCTGGGCGAGCAGCAGCGACACCGCTCCGGCAGTCGCGAGCGGCAGCCCGACGGCGCGCACGGCGATCGCCGTCGTCAGCGTCTTGACGACCACGACGAGCACCACCGCGCCGAGCACGAGCAGCGGTTCCCGCACGAGGAACCCGACGTCGAGCAGCGTGCCGACGGACAGGAAGAACACCGCCGAGAAGATGATCTGCAGCGGCAGCACCTCGCCCAGCGCGTGGGCGCTGTGCCGCGACTCGCTGACGACCAGGCCGGCCAGGAAGGCGCCGAGCGAGACGGACACGCCTGCGAGCGCCGTCAGGTAGGCCGTGCCGAGGCACAGGGCGATCACCGACAGCAGGAAGACCTCGGGAGAGCAGGCCCGTGCCACCGCCTCGAGGATCCTCGGCATGACGCGCCGGGCGACCACGAGCGTCACGACGACCACCACCAGCGCGGTGCCGAGCGCCCGGGACAGCTCCACCGCGCCGCCCCCGGACTGCGGCTCGCCGGCGGCCCCGAGCACCGGCACCAGCAGCACCATCGCGACCACCGCCAGGTCCTGGAAGACGAGCAGCCCGATCGCCGTCTGACCTGTCGGCGAACCGGTCGCGCCGCGGTCGGCGAGCAGCTTGAGCACCAGCGCCGTCGACGACAGCGACACCACCAGGCCGGTGAACAGCGCCGACCGCACGTCGACGCCGAACGCCGTGCAGACGCCGGTGACCACCGCGACCGCGAGCCCCACCTGCAGCGAGCCGCCCAGCAGCACGGTGCGCCGGATCGCCATCAGCCGGGCGATCGAGAACTCGATGCCGATGGTGAACAGGAGCAGGATGACGCCGACCTCGGCGGCGGCGTCGACGACCTCGCGCTCGCGCACGACCCCGAGCACGCTCGGTCCGATGAGCACGCCGGCGAGCAGGAACCCGACGATCGGCACCACCCGCAGCCGCGCGCACAGGTAGCCGATGACGGCGGCAGCGGAGACCAGTGCGACGACCTGGGACAGGTAGGCGGGAGGACCGGACGCGCTCGCTGCCAGGACGCTCAAGGCAGGTCGCTCACGTCACGTCGCCGGCGGCCGCCGGTGGTCGGGCAGGTGCGCATGGGATCCCCTCGTCCGTGCCGCTACAAGCGGATCGGCCTGCGCGTTACTCCCGCGCCGGACGTCGCCGCTCGGGCAGACTGCGGCTGGACGTGGAGGGGGAGCGAGTGGCCGACGGCGACGCCTGGAGCGCGTGCGCCTTCCCCGGCACCTTCCGCCGCTACCAGCAGCTCGCCCTCGCGGCGGTCGACGACCTGCGGGCCAGAGGTGACCGCCGCGCCTACGTCGTCATGCCGCCGGGGGCGGGCAAGACGGTGCTCGGCCTGGAGGTGGTGCGGCGGCTCGGCCGGCGCACCCTCGTGCTCGCGCCGAACACCGC
>DATLGD010000149.1:0-4760 GCA_035540755.1 Mycobacteriales bacterium
TGTCGGTGTACGGACCGCTGGTGTCGTACAGCACCACGCTGTCGCCGGTGCTCAGCGGCACCTCGCGCATCGGCACCCGCAGGTCGGGGCGGCTGCCCTGCAGGTAGGTCTTGCGGCTGCCGGGGAACGGCACGCCGATGCCGTCGGTGCCGGCGGGGGCCGTGCTGGGTGTGGCGGTCGCGCTGTCAAAGGTCGCCGTCATGGCGAGTCCTCCTCCCTACGCCGGTGCTAACCGGATCAGGTGCGAACGGTCGGCGGCCGGTCCTGCCGCCCTCTCGGCCTCGGCGCGAGGCTCCCGCGGGTCCTGGCGAACATTACGCGGTCCCGTCTTTCGGTGGGATCCGGCTGCGGTACGTTGCTGCCGCCAAGCGCGTCGTCGACGAGGAAGCCGGTGAGAGGCCGGCGCGGTCCCGCCACTGTGACCGGGGAGCCACCCTCCATGCACGGCCACCGCCCACCGGTACGACGGGCGGGAAGGCCGGGGGGAGAGCAGCGATCCGGGAGCCAGGAGACTCGGGGCGACGCGGACACCGACCAGGGGCGGACGACCCCGGAAGGACACCTCACATGACCACTCCCGCTGCTCCGGCCACGCCCTCGGCCGCCCGCTCCGTCGTCGTGAACGCGCTGCTCCCTGCGCTCGTCGCGACCTTCACCCTGTTCGCGGTCGCCTTCGACCAGGGGCAGATCACCGGCGCCGTGGCGTCCGGCGTCGACGGGATGCTCATGCACGAGCTGTTCCACGACGCGCGGCACATGCTCGGCTTCCCCTGCCACTGAGGGGGACCGACATGCGCTCCCCCTTCCTCCGCGGGGTGGTGAGCGGGGCCGCCGCCGGCCTGCTCGCGGCCACCGTCGCCTTCGTCGTGCTCGAGCCGGTTCTGCGCGAGGCGATCGCACTCGAGGGCGGTGACGACGACGGCCTGGTCAGCCGGGCCGTGCAGGAGCGCCTCGGCGCGCCGCTCGGCTTCGTCCTCGTCGGCATCGCCTTCGGCCTGGTGCTCGCCGCCGTCGACCGCGCCGTCCGCCCCGGCGGCGGCCCCTGGCGCCGTTCGCTCGTGCTCACCGCGGCACTGTTCGCCGCCGTCGTCGCCTTCCCGCAGCTGCGCTACCCGAGCAACCCGCCCGGCGTCGGGGACCCCGACACGGTCGGCGACCGCACCTGGGGCTACCTCGCCGCCATCGCGGCGGGGATCTTGATCGTGTGCCTGATCGGCTTCGCGGCACGGCAGCTGGCCGCGGCCGGCCGGCTCGACCCGGCGCGGCAGGTGCTCCTGCTGTTCGGCGGGCTCGCCCTCGCCCTCGTGTGCTGGGCGTTGCTGCCCGGAACGGCCGAGCCGGCCGACGTGCCGGCCGAGCTGCTCTGGGACTTCCGGATCCGCTCGCTCGGCATCACGACGCTGCTGTGGGCCACGCTCGGCGTCACCTACGGCGCGCTCGCCCTGCGGCAGAGCGCGCGCAAGCCCGAGCCGGCGGCGGTCTAGCTGCTCCGGCTCCTGCTCGTGCGCTCACCGGGGACGGTCGCGGCGCGCGCGGGTGGCGTCCCGCACCCCGACGATCCACCTGCCGGTCCGGGGCCCGACGTATCGGGATGGCTCCGTGGTCGAGGGTCGGTGCACTGCTCCCCCACCCGGCGTGCAGCAGTCGACGGCGCGCAAATCGACCCGAGGCTGGGCTCCTGGGACCTAGGGTCCTGGTCCGGTGGCCTCCTCGAGGACCTTCCTGCTGCCGATCTCGCGGCGTGGCGGCGCGATCCGGACTGGGCCGCGCACGGCGGCGAGTCCCTGCGCACCCTCCACGAGCGCGTCGGCGCGGTCCTGCGGGACTGGCACGGCGCCAGCGGCCGCCGGGTCGCGTCCACGCACGCCGGGGTCGTGCGCTCCGCCGTGCTCTGGGCGCTGCAGGCACCCCTCGCCGCCTCGTGGGACGTCGACGTGCAGCCGTCGTCGGGGACCGAGCTGCACAGCACGCCGACGGGTTGGCGGCTGGTCCGCCTCGGGTGCCCGCTGTGAACCGCCAGCCGGTGGTGGACGTGGAGGTGCGGGACGACGGCATCCGGCTCGGGCAGCTGCTCAAGCTGGCCGGGCTCGTCGACACCGGTGCCGACGCCAAGGCGGTGCTCGAGGCGGGCGAGGTGACCGTCGGCGGACGGGTGGAGGCCCGGCGAGGTCGCCAGCTGCGGGACGGCGACGTCGTCGCGATCGGCGAGCGGCGCGTCCGGGTCGTCTTCCTGCACGCCTGAGCCGCGCCCACACCGGCTGGCCGGTGCGGGGTCAGGGAGCGCCGTGCGACCGCTGGACGTTCGCCTTCGCGTCCGCCGGCACCGTCGCGCCCTCCGCGTCGGGGCCGGCGTCGTCAGCCGAACACCCTGCTGCCGAGCTCAGCGCGCGATGAGCGCCGCGAGCGACCGGCGCAGCCGCTGCGGCCCGAGCCCGGCCGTGGCGGCGAGCAGCTGCGCCTGCCGGCCGACGGCTCGGTGCGGCCCGCGCAGCCGGCTGCGGTCGTCGACCGCCAGCCGGACGGCCGCGGCGACGTCGTCCGGCGTCAGGCGCACCCCGAGGCGCTGCAGGCTCCGGCTGCCGCGGACGGCGTCGACCATGCCGGTCTCGACGAACAGCGGCATCACATCGACCACACGGATGCCGTGCGGCTCCCACTCGAGGTCGAGGGCCTCGGTCAGCGCGCACACCGCCGCCTTGGTGGCCGAGTACGTGGCCAGGCCCGGCTGGCCGTACAGCGCGCTCGCCGACGCCAGGTTCACCACGCACGACCCGCGGCGCAGGTACGGATAGGCGGTCGCGCAGCCCATGACGACGCCGGCGACGTTCACCTCGACGACCCGGCGCTGGAGCGGCAGGGCGACGTCGACGAAGGCGCCTCCCGCGATGATGCCGGCGTTGTTCACCAGCACGTCGAGGGCGCCGCCGGTGTGCGCGGAGAACGACGCCAGCGCCGCGGCCCAGCCCTCGGCGTCGGTGACGTCGAGCCGCCCGCCCAGCGTCGTGCCCTCCGGCAGGCCCGCGCGCACCTGCTCGACTTCGTCGACGTCGACGTCGTAGAGGCCGACGAGCCAGCCCTCGCGGGCGAACAGCTCGGCCGTGGCGCGCCCGATGCCGTGTGCCGCTCCGGTGACGACGACGCTGCGCCGCTCCGGCCCGCTCACGTCGACGCCCCCTGCCGCAGCCAGGTGCCCATGCGCTCCAGCGCCTGCGCCGCCTCCGGCACGAGGTGGGCGTGGACGTGCACGTCGTGCCAGAGCCCGTCGAGCAGCTCGACGGTGACGTCGACGCCGGCCGACCGCAGCGCGACCGCGAGCTGCTCGCCCTCGGGGCGGAGCCGCTCGTGCTCCGACACGTGCAGGAGCACCGGCGGGAGACCGCGCAGGTCGCGGTGCAGCGGCGAGGCCGCTCGCGGGTCGGCGCCGGCCAGGAAGGCGTCGCGGCCCTGGCGCACCCACGACCGTCGCAGCAGCGGGTCCGGGCCCTGACAGGCGTCGGCGCTCGCGAGGGTGAGGTCGGTCATGGGTGAGACGAGCGCCAGGGCGTCTGGTGCGGGCCGGCCCTCGTCGCGCCTGCGGAGCGCCAGCAGCAGGGCGATCGCACCTCCGGCCGAGTCGCCGAACACCGACACCGCGCCGGTGCCCTGCAGCTCGTCGAGGGCGGCGTCGGCGTCGTCGACCGCGGCCGGGAACGGGTGCTCGGGTGCCCGGCGGTAGTCGGGGACGAGCACGGCGGCCTGCGCTGCGTGCGCCAGGTGCGCGGCGACGACCCGGTGAGTGCGCGGCGAGCAGGTGATGAAGGCACCGCCGTGCACGAGCAGCACGCTCCGTGACGGGTCGGGCACCGGCCCGATGACGCGCTCGGCCGGGCGGCCGCCCAGCACGACCCGCTCCACGGTCGTCCCGGCTGGCAGCCGCGACAGGCGGGACTGCGCCTCGAGCCAGGCGCGCTGCACGCCGATCGGAACGGGGCGGCCCATCGGGCGCGAGCCGGCGCGCACCACAGCGCGCACCACCGGCAGCGGGATCCTCATGACGCGACCGTCTCGCGGGCGCACGCCTGCGCCGGGACGTCGACGGCGGGCTGCAGCACGAAGTCGCCGAGGCGGAGCCGTCGCAGGCGGCGGCGGAACGTGAGGGTCGACGCCGGCCAGTTCTGGGTGTTGCGCCCGTCGGCGGTCAGGTACCAGCTGGTGCACCCGCCGGCGAAGACCGTCGAAGCCGTGCGCTCCTGCACCCACGCGTCGAAAGCCGCCGCGACGTCGGCGCGCACGTCCATCCACCGCAGCCCTCTGCGGCGCAGGGCCTCCACGGCCTGGACGACGTAGCCGACCTGTGTCTCGATCATGAACAGGATGGAGTTGTGGCCGAGATTGGTGTTCGGCCCGTAGAGCAGGAAGAAGTTCGGGAAGCCGGGCACCGCCGTGCCTAGGTGGGCGGTGGCACCGTCGCGCCACTGCTCGTGCAGGTCGCGCCCGCCGCGGCCGCGCACCCGCATCGGCACCAGGAACTCGGTGGCGGCGAAGCCGGTGCCCAGCACGATCGTGTCGACCTCGCGCACCGTGCCGTCGGCGGTGACGACGGCGTCCTCGCGCACCTCGACGACCCGGTCCGTGCAGACCTCCACCTGCGGCAGCTGCAGCGCCGGGTACCAGTCGTTGCTGATGAGGATCCGCTTGCAGCCCATCGGGTCGGTCGGTGTGAGGCGCTCGCGCAACGCCGGGTCGGGCACGACACGTCGCAGGTGCCGGCGGAACACCGC
>DATLGD010000150.1:0-28113 GCA_035540755.1 Mycobacteriales bacterium
CGCCGACAGGCCGGCGGCGCGTCGGCGTCGGTCTCCTGATGATCTCCGCGGAAGGAGGGCCGACGTGGCCTACGGTCGGCGGGTGAGCGAGAGCGGGGTCCGCGAGGCCGGCGCGCGGCGCGGGAGGGGCCGGCCGGCCCGGTACTCCCTGGACGAGCTGCTCGCCGTCGTCGTCGCCGAGTTCAACGCCCGTGGCTACGACGCCACCAGCATGGAGGACGTCGCTCGCGCCACCGGCCTGACCAAGTCCTCGGTGTACCACCACGTCTCCGGCAAGGAGGAGCTCCTGCACCGGGCCGTGTCCCGGGCGCTCGACGCGCTCCACGCCGTCCTGGACGAGCCGACCAGCACGTCCGGCCCCGCGGTGGACCGGCTCGAGCACGTGGTGCGGCGCAGCGTCGAGGTGCTCGCCGCCGAGCTGCCGTACGTGACGCTCCTGCTGCGCGTGCGTGGCAACACCCCCACCGAGCTGGCCGCCCTGGACCGGCGCCGCGAGTTCGACCGGCGCCTGGCCGCACTGGTGCAGGACGCCATCGATGCCGGCGAGGTCCGCCGCGACCTCGATCCGCGGCTGGTCACCCGGCTGCTGTTCGGTGCGGTCAACAGCGTGGCCGAGTGGTACCGGCCGGACGGCGCGCACGGCGTGCCGGAGGTGGCGGACACTCTGGTCGCGCTCACCTTCGGGGGACTGCGCCGGGCGTGACCGGCGGCAGCACCGCAACGGGAGTCCCGCCCGACGGACGGGCGGGCTGCACGGAGAGAGGCGAGCACATGCTGGAGCACTACGTCGACGGACGCTGGCAGACCCCCGACGACGACGGGCTCCCGCTCGTGGACGCCAGCACCGGAGCGGAGGTCGCCCGCCTGTCGACCTCGCGCGTCCCGGCCAGAGAGGCGCTCGAGCACGCCCGGGCGACCGGGGGCCCGGCGATCCGCGAGCTCACCTTCCCCGAGCGCGCCGCTGCCCTGAAGTCCCTGGCGCTGCACCTGATGGAGCACAAGGACGAGCTGTACGAGCTCTCCTACGCCACCGGTGCGACCGCGCGGGACTCCGCCATCGACGTCGACGGCGGCTTCGGCACCCTTCTCGGCATCGCCAGCAAGGGCAAGCGCGAGATGCCGGCGGGCAGGGTCTACGTCGACGGCGCGGTGGAGCAGCTCGGCCGCTCGGGCACGTTCCTCGGCCGGCACGTCATGACGCCGCTGCGCGGAGCGGCGGTGCAGATCAACGCCTTCAACTTCCCGGTGTGGGGGACGCTGGAGAAGCTCGCGCCGGCCTTCCTCGCCGGCATGCCCAGCATCGTCAAGCCGGCCCCGCAGACGGCGTACGTCACCGAGCTGCTCGTGCGACGGGTGGTCGAGTCGGGCCTGCTCCCTGAGGGCTCGCTGCAGCTGCTCGTCGGCGACCCGGAGGGGCTGCTCGACGAGCTGGCCGGCCAGGACGTGCTGTCGTTCACCGGCTCCGCCGCGACCGCCGCGAAGCTGCGCGCGCACCCCGCCGTCGTGCAGCGCTCCGTGCGCTTCACCGCCGAGGCCGACTCGCTGAACGCGTGCGTGCTCGGCCCGGACGCCGAGCCGGGCGGTCAGGAGTTCGAGCTGTTCGTGCGCGAGGTCGCCCGCGAGATGACCTCGAAGGCCGGCCAGAAGTGCACGGCGATCCGGCGCGCGTTCGTCCCGCGCCAGCGGATCGGCGAGGTGGAGGAGGCGCTGCGCGAGAGGCTGTCCGGTGTCGTCGTGGGCGACCCGCGCGACCCGGCGACGCGCATGGGCGCCCTGGTGAGCACGCAGCAGCGCGACGCGGTGCGCGCAGCGGTGGCCAGGCTCGCCGACGGCGGGCGGATCGTCACCGGCGATCCGGACCGCGCGTTCGAGCGCGGTGCGTTCCTGCCACCGCTGCTGGTCGCGCAGGACGACGCGACCGCACCCGCACCGCACGACGTCGAGGCGTTCGGCCCGGTCAGCACCCTGCTCCCCTACGACGACCCGGCCGCCGTGGTCGGTCTGCTGGCACTGGGTCAGGGCAGCCTGGTGGGCTCGGTCGTCAGCGCCGACGCCGACTTCGTGCGCGACGTCGTCACCGGCGCCGCAGCGCACCACGGCCGCATCCTCGTGCTCGACGGCACGTCGGCCGCCGAGTCCACCGGGCACGGCTCCCCGCTGCCCCACCTGGTGCACGGCGGGCCCGGCCGGGCCGGTGGCGGCGAGGAGCTGGGCGGCGTGCGCGGCATCACGCACCACATGCAGCGCACTGCCGTGCAGGGCACACCCGACGTGCTGACCGCCGTCACCGGCGTCTACACCCGCGGGGCCGCGCGGATCGAGGACGACGTGCACCCGTTCCGCAAGACCATGGCGCAGCTGCGCATCGGCGACTGCGTGATCACACGGGAACGCGAGATCACCCGCGCTGACGTCGACCACTTCGCGGAGTTCACCGGCGACACGTTCTACGCGCACACCGACGAGAGCGCCGCCGCAGCCAATCCGCTGTTCGGCGGCATCGTCGCGCACGGCTACCTGGTGCTGTCCCTGGCGGCCGGCCTGTTCGTCGATCCCGCACCCGGACCGGTGCTGGCCAACACCGGGCTGGACCGGCTCCGCTTCACCAAGCCGGTGAAGCCCGGCGACCGCATCCACGTCGCGCTGACGTGCATGGCCAAGACGCCGCGCACGGCCGAGCAGGGCGAGGTGCGCTGGGACGTGCAGGTGCTGGACCAGAACGACGACGTCGTCGCCACCTACGAGCTGCTCACCATGGTCCAGGCCGCGTGACCGCCGTGCCCGGTCCCGCCGGCGGTGGGGGCAGCTGATGTGGCGCCGGCTGCTCGGGCGAGACGACTCGCGGGGCGCGGGCCGTACCGCTCCACCAGGCGGTGGGTCGGCCGCGGCACCGGAGCGCCTGGCGGGCGAGAGCGACCTGGCGTACCTGACCCGCCTCGCCGAGGCGCACCTACCGCCCGCCATTGCCGCGCAGTGGCTGCCGCTGCTGCGACCGGCGGCGCGGCTCCTCCCGGCGCCGGACGACGCGCCCGTCGTGGCGCGCCTCGGCGGCTCCCCGCGCCTGCCGGCGGACCTGCCGTGGCCGGTCTGGGAGGGCCACGGCCCGCTCTCCTTCGTCGGCGAGGTGGACCTTGCTGTGCTCGCGCAGGCGCGCGTCGACACCGGCCTCCAGCTGCCGGCGGAGGGTCGGCTCGCGTTCTTCTACTTCGACGGCAGCTACGACGACTTCGCAGGCGTGGTGGGCACCTGGGACCCCGAGAGCCTGGCCGGCGCGAGGGTGCTGCACCTGACGGATGACCCCGCCGCGCTCGTACAGCGGACCGCGCCCGACCGCGTGCCCGTCTTCGGCGAACGGCTGCTCACCGCACGCCAGGCCACGACCTTCCCGACCTGGGAGCACCCGGCCCTGCAACGGGTGTTCAAGCGGCCCGGCGAAGACCACTCGAGCTGGATGCAGCACCCGGTCAACGCCGAGCCGTTCACGGACGCGCTGCACACCCTGCGTGCGGGTGCCCCGGCGCACCAGATCGGCGGCTGGGCCGACCTGGTCCAGGGACCGGTCGAGCTGGAGGTCGCGCACGCCGTGCTCGGTCTCGGCGACGACTGGGACGACCCCCGGCTGGAGCGCGAAGCCGAGCGATGGACGCTGCTGCTCCAGGTGGACTCCGACGACGACATGCAGTGGGGCGACGTCGGCACGCTGTACTGGCTCGCCCGCCACGACGACCTCGCCGCCGGAGACCTGTCCCGGGCGTCGTTCACCTGGCAGTGCACCTGATCCGTGGGATACGCAGGTCAGGCGCGGCCGGACCCCGCAGCCTCCGAGGCCGGGACGACGGTGCCGCGCACCTCGCCGAGGTGCACGACGCCGCCGCCCGGGTCGGCGGTGGTGGCGCGCACGACCACGACGTCGCCGTCCTCGAGGAACGTGCGCGTCGTGCCGTCGTCGAGGGCGACCGGCTCGGTGCCGTTCCAGGACAGCTCGAGCAGGCAGCCGCGACGATCGCGTTCCGGCCCGCTCACCGTGCCGGACGCGTAGAGGTCGCCGGTGCGCAGCGACGCACCGTTGACCGTCAGGTGGGCCAGCTGCTGCGCGCCGGTCCAGTACATGTCGCGAAACTCGGGCCGCGACACCACGGTGCCGTTGATGCTCACCTCCAGCGAGAGGTCGAGCCCCCACGGGTGCAGGCGGTCGTCGAGGTACGGCGCGATCGGCACGTCACGCTCGGGCGGCTCGGCCCGGACGTGCTCGAGCGCCTGCAGCGGCACCACCCACGGTGACACCGAGGTGGCGAAGGACTTGCCGAGGAACGGGCCGAGCGGCACCGTCTCGAAGGCCTGCACGTCCCGCGCCGACCAGTCGTTCACCAGGCAGACGCCGAAGACGTGGTCGGCGAAGGCTCCGACCGGCACGGACGTGCCGAGCTCCGACGGCGAGCCGACGACGAACCCCACCTCCGCCTCGAGGTCCAGGCGCAGCGACCGGCCGAAGGCGACGCCCTCGGCCGTGCGGCGCAGGCCCTGCGGCCGTTGCACGGCGGTGCCGGACACGACGACCGTGCCGGCGCGCCCGTGGTAGCCGATCGGGAGGTGCTTCCACGCCGCAGGCAACGGGTCGCTGTCGGGGCGGAACATCCGCCCCACGTTCGTCGCGTGCGCCTCGCTGGCGTAGAAGTCGACGTAGTCCGCCACGGTGAACGGCAGGTGCAGCACGACGTCGGCGAGCGGCAGGAGGTCCTCCTCCGCGGCGTGCTGCAGCAGCGCGCTCCGCACCTGCTCCCACACCGACCGGCCGGCGGCGAGGAAGGCGTCCAGGGTGCCGCCGGCGAACAGGGCGGCATGGTCTGGCACCAGCCGCGGCGCGGCCGCAGTGAGGTCGAGGACCCCGTCGTCGACGGCGACGCCGACGCGCCGCGCACCACCTGCGGTCGAGAAGCTGCCGTACGGCAGCAGGTGCGTGCCGAAGGACGTCACCGCCGTCCGCCGCTCCAGCTCCAGGCGTAGACGCCGTCGTCGACCGCCGCGCCGCCCTCGCCGAGGTCGAGCGGCCGGAAGGTGTCCACCATGACGGCGAGCTCGTCGAAGAACTCCGCGCCGAGGCTCCGCTCGACGGCTCCCGGCTGCGGCCCGTGCGAGTGCCCGCCCGGGTGCAGGCTGATCGAGCCCTGCCCGATGCCGCTGCCCTTGCGCGCCTCGTAGTCGCCGCCGACGTAGAACATCACCTCGTCGCTGTCGACGTTCGAGTGGTAGTAGGGAACAGGCACCGCGAGCGGGTGGTAGTCGACCTTGCGCGGCACGAAGTTGCAGATCACGAAGTTGTGCGCCTCGAACACCTGGTGCACCGGCGGCGGCTGGTGCACGCGCCCGGTGATCGGCTCGAAGTCGCGAATGGAGAAGGCGTACGGGTACAGGCACCCGTCCCACCCGACGACGTCGAACGGGTGCTGCGGCACCACGTGCACCGAGCCGGTGAGACCGCCCGGGCCGCGACCGCGGTGCTTGACGTACACCTCGACGTCGGCGTCCTCCCGCACCTCGGGCTCGCTGGGTCCGCGCAGGTCGCGCTCGCTGTACGGGGCGTGCTCGAGGAACTGGCCGAACTTCGACAGGTACCGGCGCGGCGGCGTGATGTGGCTGTTCGCCTCGATGCAGTAGAGCCGCAGCGGCTCGTCACCGGCCGGCACCCAACGGTGCGTGGTCGCCCGGGGCAGCACGACGTAGTCGCCCGGGCCGACGGCGAGATGCCCGAACGCGGTCTCCACCGTCGCCGCCCCGGACTCGACGTAGACGCACTCGTCGCCGGTGGCGTTCCGGTACAGCGGTGACGTCTCGCCGACGACCGCGTAGCTGATCCGCACGTCGGCGTTCGCGAGCACCAGGCGACGGCCGGTGACGGCGTCGACGGCCTTCCACTCCTGACCGGGGAACAGCTCGTGCAGCTTCAGGTGCCGCGGCAGGAGCGGCTCGTTCGGCGTCGTCGTCTGGTCGGGGAGCTCCCAGGTCCGCACGTCGACGATCGCGGACGGCACGCCCACGTGGTAGAGCAGCGACGAGTCCGAGGAGAACCCCTCCTCCCCCACCAGCTCCTCGTAGTACAGCCCGCCGTCGGGACGGCGGTGCTGGGTGTGCCGCTTGCGGGGGACGCTGCCGGCGCTGCGGTAGTGGGCCATCAGGTCTCCTGGGAGAAGCTGCCGGCGGCGGACAGGAACGCGTCGTTCTCCTCCGGCAGGCCGATCGTGACCCGAACGCCCTCGCCGGCGAACGGACGAACCAGCACGTGCTCCTGCTCGCAGTGCCGCGCGAACGCGGCACTGGCCTCACCGAGCGGGAGCCAGACGAAGTTCGCCTGCGAGTCGGGCACCTCGAAGCCGCTGCGGCGCAGGGCTTCTGCGACCCGAGTCCGCTCGGCGACCGTGAGCTGCGCCCGGCGGGCGACCTCCTCCTGCTGCCCGAGCGCGGCGACGGCCGCCTGCTGCGCCAGCCCGGAGACGCTGAACGGCACCTGGCAGGTGCGCACGACCCGGACGAGCTCCGGCGCACCGAGGCAGTAGCCGACCCGCAGCCCGGCGAGCGCGTACGCCTTGCTGAACGTGCGCAGGACCGCGACGTTCGGACGGTCGCCGAACAGCGCGAAGGCGTCCGGGACGAGCGCCGGGTCGACGTACTCCCGGTAGGCCTCGTCGATGACCACGAGCACGTCGTCCGGGACGGCGTCGACGACGCGGCGCAGCTCGGCCTCCCCGACGGCCGTCGACGTCGGGTTGTTCGGGTTGCACACCAGCACCACCCGCGTCTGCGGGGTGACGGCGTCGGCCATCGCCTCGACGTCGTGCACGTGGCCGGCGGTCAGCGGCACGCGCACCGGGTTCCCGCCGGCGACGGCGGTGACGATCGGATAGGCCTCGAACGCGCGCCAGCCGAAGACGACGTCGTCGCCCGGACGCACGGTGGCGGTGACCAGCTGGCCGAGCACCTCCACGGAGCCAGCACCGACAGCCACGCGGTCCGGCGTCACCCCGTGGTGCTGCGCGAGCGCCTCGAGCAGCGCGGTGGCCCCCATGTCGGGGTAGCGCGACGTGGTCTGCGCGGCATCGGCGAGCAGCTCGCCGACGCCCGGCAGCAGGCCGTACGGCGACTCGTTGCTGGCCAGCACCACAGCGCCGGGCGTCTTGCGGCCGGGCACATAGGCCGGCAGCGCGGCGAGGTCGGGACGGACGCGAGGGGTGGAGGAGGTGGTCGTCACGGTCACAGGTTCCCGCGCCGCTCCTGCTCGCGCTCGATCGCCTCGAACAGCGCCTTGAAGTTGCCGATGCCGAACCCGAGCGAGCCGTGCCGCTCGATCAGCTCGAAGAACACCGTCGGGCGGTCCTGCACCGGCTTGGTGAAGATCTGCAGCAGGTAGCCGTCCTCGTCCCGGTCGACCAGGATCCGCCGCTTGCGCAGCTCCTCGATCGGCACCCGCACCTCGCCGACCCGCGCCGAGAGGTCGTCGTCGTAGTAGCTGTCCGGCGTCTCGAGGAACTCGACGCCGCGGGCGCGCATCTCGTCGACCGTGCGCACGATGTCGTTGGTGGCGAGCGCGATGTGCTGCACGCCCGGACCGCCGTAGAACTCCAGGTACTCGTCGATCTGCGACTTCCGCCTGCCGACGGCAGGCTCGTTGAGCGGGAACTTCACCTTGCGCTTGCCGTCGGCGACGACCTTGCTCATCAGCGCGGAGTACTCGGTGGCGATGTCGTCGCCGACGAACTCCTTCATGTTGGTGAAGCCGAGGACGCGGTTGTAGAAGGCCACCCACTCGTCCATCTGCCCGAGCTCGACGTTGCCGACGACGTGGTCGACGGCCTGGAACAGCCGCTTGTCTTTCGGGGCCACGAGCGGACCGCGCGGAGCGAAGCCGGGCAGGAACGCGCCGCTGTACGCCGACCGCTCCACCAGCGTGTGCCGGGTCTCGCCGTAGGTGGCGATGGCGGCCACGACCACCTTGCCGGTCTCGTCCTCGACCATCTCGGGCTCGACCAGCGGCGTGGCGCCGCGCTCGACGGCGACCCGGAAGGCCTTCTCGGCGTCCGGCACCCGCAGGGCGATGTCGACGACGCCGTCACCGTGCCGCCGGACGTGCTCGCCGATCTCGGTGCCGGCTCGGACAGGACCGGTGAGGACGAAGCGGGCGCCGCCGGACTCGAGCACGTACTCGGCGAGGTCGCGCGAGCCGGTCTCCGGGCCGCGATAGGCGGTGACCCTCATGCCGAAGGCGGTCGAGTAGAAGTGCGCCGCCTGCCGGGCGTTGCCGACGGCGAAGCGGAGGTGGTCGACCGCCTCGACGGGGAAGTCGTCGGTCGCGGCCGGCGCGGGCGCGGGGGTCTCAGCGAACGCAGTCATGCCGCGGAGTACACGCCCGGTCGGCCATTCTGCGCAACTGCCACGGTTCTGTCCGGGCAGAATGACCAGTGATCCCGGCCAACAGCCCGCAGGAGTGTGCAAGGTGACCACCGCAGCCCGTCCCGACCTGGACGACCTGGACTGCCGCCTGCTGCGCGAGTTCACCGCGCACCCGCGGCTGTCGGTGCTCGAGGCCTCCCGCCGGCTCGGCGTCGCGCGCGGGACCGTGCAGGCGCGGCTCGAGCGGCTGGAGCGGGACGGCGTCATCTCCGCGTGGGGACCGCGACTGGCACCGGCCGCGATGGGCTACGCCGTGACCGCGTTCGTCACGCTGGAGATCCGGCAGGGCCGGGGCTCGGCCGGCGTGCTCGGGCACCTGCGCGAGATCCCGCAGGTGCTCGAGGCCCACACCATCACCGGCCCCGGAGACCTGCTGTGCCGGGTGGTGGCCCGTGACAACGCCGACCTGCAGGACGTGCTCGACCGGGTCGTGTCCTCGGGTGACGTCGAGCGCTCGTCGACCGTCATCGCCCTGCGGACCGCGATCGAGCCGGACGCCTCGCGGCTCGTGGCCGAAGGCTGAGAGGGCACGCCGGCATCGCGTGCAGGTCAGGCCTGCCCGGCGAGCCGGGCCACGCGCTCCAGCCGCTCCCGGTACGCCGACCACCAGGCGACGTCAGCAGGCGGCATGTTGTCGTTGTCCGCACGCAGCCCGGCGCTGCCGTCGATGAGCTCGCGGACGACGTCCGCATGTCCTGCATGGCGGTCGGTCTCCGCGATCACGTGGATCAGGATCCGGTGCAGGGTGACCGCGCAGCGCTCGGTCGGCCACCACGGCACGCGGCCGGCCGCGTCCAGCCGGAGCTCGGTGATCGTCGCGTCCGCGTGTGCAGCGGCACGCCGGTACAGCCCGACCACGTCCTCGCGGGACTCCTCGGCCGTCGCCCACATGTCGGCGTTCGGCTCGGCGTCGTCGTTCCACCACGGCGTGGGCTCCCCGAACGGCCGCCCGAAGGTCTCGCCGAAGTACCCCACCTCCACGCCGGTGAGGTGCTTCACCAGGCCGAGCAGGTTGGTGCCGGTGGGCGTCATCGGGCGGCGGACCTCGTACTCCGACAGGCCCTTCGAGCTTCCAGAGCACCGCCTCACGCGCGAGCTGCAGGTAGCGGTGCAGGTCGGCCTTCTGCTCACGGTCGGTCATGCCGGCAGCCTGCCAGCCAGACGTCACGGTGCGCCCGCATGCTCCGTCTGGCGGTAGTGCTTGGATGCTCGGCAGGCGACTGACGCAGGAGGTCGGATGGGCACGACAGCGGGACACGAGACCGGACAGGCCGACGAGGCGCGGCGGCGCGGCGCGTTCAGCTCCCGGCGCGTGTTCATCCTGGCCGCGATCGGCTCCGCGGTCGGGCTCGGTAACATCTGGCGCTTCCCCTACGTCGCCTACGAGAACGGCGGCGGCGCCTTCCTCCTGCCCTACCTGGTCGCGCTGCTGACCGCCGGCATCCCGTTCCTGCTGCTCGACTACGCGATCGGCCACCGCCACCGCGGCTCCGCGCCGCTGTCGTTCGCCCGGCTGCGCCGCGGCACCGAAGGGCTCGGCTGGTGGCAGGTGGGCATCTGCTTCGTCATCGCCGTCTACTACGCCGCGGTACTCGCGTGGGCGCTGCGCTACACCTTCTTCTCGATCGGCCAGGTCTGGGGCAACGACCCCGAGGGCTTCTTCTTCGGCGAGTTCCTCCAGGCCGGTGACATCGGGCTCAGCGCCGACGTCGTGCCGGGGGTGCTCGTGCCCCTCGCGCTGGTCTGGCTGGCCGTCCTCGGCATCATGGCTCTCGGCGTCCAGCGGGGGATCGGCGTGATCTCGCTGGTCTTCATCCCGGTGCTCGTCATCGTCTTCGCCGCGCTGGTCGTGCAGGCGCTGCTGCTGCCGGGCGCCGGCGCCGGCCTCGACGCGTTCTTCACACCCGACTGGTCTGCGCTGACCTCGGCCACGGTCTGGGCCGCCGCGTTCGGCCAGATCTTCTTCTCGCTGTCGATCGGCTTCGGCATCATGATCACGTACGCCTCGTACGTCGGCCGCCGCGAGGACATGGTCGGCTCCGGCCTCGTCGTGGGCTTCTCGAACTCCGGCTTCGAGCTGCTCGCCGGCATCGGCGTGTTCGCCGCCCTGGGCTTCATGGCCCAGGCCAGCGGTGTCGCGGTCGGCGAGGTCGCCAGCGGCGGGATCGGCCTGGCCTTCATCGCCTTCCCGACGATCATCAGTGAGGCCCCGGGCGGGGCCCTGCTCGGCGTCCTGTTCTTCGGGTCGCTGGTCATCGCCGGCATCACCTCGCTCGTCAGCGTCATCGAGGTCGTGATCTCCGCGGTCCGCGACAAGCTCGACACCAGCCGCCTCACCGCCACCCTCGCGGTCGGCGTCCCCGCCGCCCTCCTGAGCCTGGTGCTCTTCAGCACGACGAGCGGCATCTACGTGCTCGACGTCGTCGACCACTTCGTCAACCAGTACGGCATCCTCGTCGTGGCGCTGATCAGCATGCTGGTGGTCGCCTGGGCGCTCCGCGCCCTGCCCGTCCTCGGCGAGCACCTCAACGTCCACGGCCGTCCCCGGGTCGGCTCCGGCTGGCGCCTGCTGACGAGCGTCGTCGCCCCGGCCGGCCTGGCCGTCGTGCTCGTCCTCGCGCTGCGGGACGACCTCGCCGCGCCCTACGAGGACTACCCCACCTGGCTCCTGCTGGTCTGCGGCTGGCTGCTGGTCGTGGCGCTGCCGGCCGTCGGCTTCCTCCTGGCCCGGCTGCCGTGGCGCGCCGGGACCCACCTGGACGGGCCGCCACCCGGTTCCGACCCCGCGGCGCCGCTGCACGCGATCCCCACGGCGGGCCGGACGGCGAGCAGCCGCCCGGCGATGGGGCAGGACGAGGGAGACCAGCGATGAGCACGGAGGCGATCGTGATGATGGTGGTGGCGATGGCCGTCATCTGGGGCGGGCTCGCCCTGGCCATCGCCAGCCTGGTGCGCCACGGCGCCGTGGAGGACCGCGCGCAGGGCGGGCGCCGGCACCCCGGCGAGCCTGGACGCCGTTGAGCTCAGCGCTTCACGTTCGTGGGCGTGGGCGTCCGCTGACCCGGCGACGGGGGTGCGGCCCGCTCACACCCCGACCGCGCTGAACCCCCCGTCGACGTAGACCACCGTCCCCGTCGTCTTCGGGAACCAGTCCGACAGCAGCGCCACGCACGTGCGCGCCACCGGCTCGGGGTCGCGCACGTCCCAGCCGAGCGGCGCCCGCTCGGCCCACGCGTCCTCGAACTGGGCGAAGCCCGGGATCGACTTGGCCGCCATGGTCTTGAGCGGTCCGGCGGCGACGAGGTTGGCGCGCACGCCGTGCGGCCCGAGGTCGCGCGCCAGGTAGCGGTTCGCCGACTCGAGGCCGGCCTTCGCCACGCCCATCCAGTCGTAGGCCGGCCACGCCACGCGCGCGTCGAAGTCGAGCCCGACGTAGGAGCCACCGCGCGAGAGCACCGGAAGGGCGGCGCGCGCCAGCGCCGGGTAGCTCCAGGTCGAGACGTGCAGCGCCGTGCCGACGTCCTCCCACGAGGTGTCGAGGACGCCGTTGCCGAGCGCGGACGCCGGCGCGAAGCCGACGGCGTGCAGGACGCCGTCGAGGCCGTCGACGTGCTCGAGCACCCGCTTGCTCAGCAGCGACAGGTCTTCCTCGCTCGTGATGTCGAGCTCGACCACCGGCGGCTCGACCGGCAGCCGACGGGCGATGCGCCGCGTCAGCGACAGGCTGCGGCCGAAGCCGCTCAGCACGACGTCGGCGCCCTGCTCGATCGCGGTGCGAGCGACGGAGAAGGCGATCGACTGCTCGGTGAGCACGCCCGTGACGAGCAGCCGCTTGCCGGCCAGCAGCCCGGTCATGCGCGCACCAGCTGGCGTCGTGAGGCCAGCCGATCGACGCGCCGGTCCAGCTCGGCGCAGACGGCGGCGAGCCGGTCGCGCTCGGCCTCGGCGTCCGGCGGCAGGTCGCGCTCGAACACCTTCCAGTAGCGCAGCAGCGGTGCGACGACGTCGTCGCGGTGCACGCGCAGGTCGTAGATGCCGGCCCTCGCCACGACGGCCGCCCGCCGGACGAAGCCGGGGATGCCGGTGCCCGGCATCTCGAAGCCGGCGACCTCGTCGGTGACGGCCCGCAGGGCAGCGGCCGGCTCGACGTCGAGCGCCGCAGCGACGAGGTCGCGGTACAGCACCATGTGCAGGTTCTCGTCGGCGGCGATGCGCGCCAGCAGCCGGTCCAGCAGCGGGTCGTCCGACAGGCGCCCGGTGGCCCGGTGCGCCACCCGCGTGGCGAGCTCCTGGAAGCTCACGTAGGCGATGGCGCGCAGCACGTCCTTGCCCGGCGCGCTGTAGCCGGCGGACACCGTCGCCATCCGCTCGGCCTCGAGCACGTCAGGGTCCACCGATCGCGTGACCACGAGGTAGTCGCGCAGCGCGATGGCGTGCCGGCCCTCCTCGGCGGTCCAGCGGTCGAGCCAGGTGCGCCACGGCTCGTCCTGGCCGTAGAGGGTGCGCAGCGTGCCGTGGTAGCCGGGCAGGTTGTCCTCGGTGAGCAGGTTGAGCTGCACCGCCGCCCGCACCGACGGCGTCAGCCGGCTCTGCGCCTCGGCGTACGGGAGCTCGTCGAAGTCGCGGCCCTGCGACCACGGCACGTACTCGTGCGGACGCCAGTCGACGGCGCGCCCGAGGTGGGTGTCGAGCGACACCTCCAGCTGTGCGGTCAGCCGCTCGGTCAGGGCTGGGGTCACGCGTCCTCCTCGGTCAGGTGCTCGGCGAGCGCGGTCTGCACGGAGCGCGCCGCGGTCCAGAAGACGCCGCCGGCCGGCAGGGTCAGCAGCCGCGCGCACGGCAGCGCCGCGGTCAGCTCGCGGGCGACGTCGATCCGGTGCAGGGGGTCGTCGAACTGCGCGACCACGAGCGCCGGGGCGGTCACCCGCGACAGCACCGCCCGGTCGTGCAGCGGACGGTCGTCGTGCAGCGGCTGGGGCGAGGGGCGATCCAGCAGCGACAGCGCACGACGCCGCAGGAGCAGCGCGGTGCCGCGGCGGGCCCGGACGGCGTCGGGCACCTCGTCGAGCAGCAGGCCGACGACGGCGTCGACGTCGCCGCGGTCGATGGCCGCGCCGAGCCGCTGGAGGCGGAGCGTCGCACCGTCCGCGCGGGTCGAGTCGATCGCCGCCGGCAGCACGAAGGCCAGGCGGGCGAACCGGTCCGGGTCGTCGGCGAGCAGGCGCAGCAGCGCGCCCGAGCCGAGCGACAGGCCCACCGCCTGAGTGGCGGCGGTGGCGTCGGCGACGGCGCGGACGTCGTCGGCGAGCACGTCGTAGTCCCACCCGCCCGGCAGCGCGTCGCTGCGGCCGTGTCCGCGGAACTCCATGAGCACTCGGGTGCCGCCGAGCCTGGTGGCCAGTGGACGCGTCTCGGCCACCGAGCCGCCGATCCCGTGGGCGAGCAGCGTGACGGGCAGACCGGCACCCACGACGGTGGCGTGCACCCCGCCCACGACGACGGTGCGCAGGTCTTCCTGCACCGCGGTCATCAGTGGCCCATCCCGAGGCCGCCGTCGACCGGCACGACAGCGCCGGTGACGTACCCGGCCGCGTCGGAGGCGAGGAACGCGAGCACCGCCGCGACCTCCTCCGGCGCGGCGGAGCGGCCGAGCGGTGTGCCGGCCAGGGCTGCCACCCGCTGCGCCTCGGACAGGATCGCCGTCATGTCGGTGTCGACGAACCCCGGTGCCACGACGTTGCTCGTGATGCCGCGCGAGCCGAGCTCGCGGGCCAGCGACCGGGACAGGCCGACGAGACCGGCCTTGCTCGCGGCGTAGTTCGCCTGCCCGGCACTGCCGGACAGGCCGACGACGGAGGAGACGAACAGCAGCCGCCCCCAGCGCGCGCGCAGCATCGCCCGGGACGCCCGCTTGGCCACCCGGAAGGCGGCGGTGAGGTTCGTGTCGACGACGGAGGTGAACGACTCCTCGGTCATGCGCAGCAGCAGCCCGTCGTCGGTGGTGCCGGCGTTCGACACCAGCACCTCGACCGGGCCGTGCGCGGACTCGACCTCGGCGAACGCGTCGTCGACCTGGTCGCCGTCGCGCACGTCGCACTTGACGGCCAGCAGGTCCTCCGGCACGTCCCCGCTGCGCGTGGTCACCGCGACGCGGTGACCACGCGCAGCGAGCAGCCGCGCGGTGGCGAGCCCGATGCCGCGGTTGCCGCCGGTGACCAGCACCGAGCGCGACGTCACAGCGGACCGTTCCGGCCGGTGCCGCGACCGGCCGGCACCAGCGCGAGCGCCTCGATCAGCGCACGTCGGGTGTCGCCGGTGTCGATGACCGCGTCGACGCACCCGAGCTCGACGGCGCGGTCGAGGCCACCGGTCGTCGCGGCGTGCTCCTCGGCGAGCTCGGCCACCAGCCGAGCCCGGTGCGCCGGGCCGGTGGCGGCGGCGAGTGCGCGTCGGTGCAGCACCTCGACGGCGGCGCTGGCGCCCATCACGTCGACCTGCGCACCGGGCCAGGCGAAGACCCGGTCGGCGCCGAGGCCCTTGGAGCCCATGGCGATGAACGCCCCGCCGAACGACTTGCGCAGCACCACCGTCAGCCGGGGCACCGACGCCGCGGCGTAGGCGTGCAGCAGCTTCGCGCCGCGGCGGACGACGCCGCCCTCCTCCTGACTGAGTCCCGGCAGGTACCCGGGCACGTCGACGAAGAACAGCAGCGGCAGGCCGAGCCCGTCGCACCACTGCACGAAGCGGCCGGTCTTGTCACCGCTGTCGGCGTCGAGGCAGCCGGCCAGGTGCAGCGGGTTGTTCGCGACGACGCCGACCGTGCGGCCGCCGAGCCGGCCGAGGGCGGTGACCGCGTTCGGCGCCCACTCGGGGTGCAGCTCGAGCACCGACCCGGCGTCGAGCACGGTGCGCAGCACCGAGCGCATGTCGTACCGCTTGCGCGGGTCCTCCGGCACCAGCGGCCGCGGGTCCGGACGTCGCGGGGCACCGACGTCGAGCAGCCCGGGTGCGGCCAGCAGCTGCACCAGCTGCCGGGTGCGCCCGTAGGCCTCGGCGTCGGTGTCGGTGACCACGTGCACGACGCCGCTCTTGCGGGCATGCAGCTCGGCGCCGCCGAGGCGGTCGGCGTCCACGTCCTCGCCGGTGACCGTGCGCACGACGTCGGGCCCCGTGACGAACACCCGGCCCGACGGGCCGAGCACGATGACGTCGGTGAGCGCCGGTCCGTAGGCGGCGCCCCCGGCGGCCGGTCCGAGCACGACCGACACCTGCAGCACCTTGCCGCTGGCCCGGGTCTGCGCGGCGAACACCTGGCCGACGGCGTGCAGTGCTGCGACCCCTTCGCGCAGTCGCGCGCCGCCGGAGTGCCACAGCCCCAGCACCGGCACGTCCCGCGCGATGGCGCGGTCGGTGGCGGCGACGATCGCCGCGCAGCCGTCCACGCCGAGCGAGCCGCCCTGCTTCGTGGGGTCGGTGGCGAACGCGACGACGTCGATGCCGGCGATGCGCCCGTCGACGACGAGGGCGCCGTCGACGTCGAGCACCGGCTCGCAGCTGTCGAGCAGATCGGCCAGCCGGGAGACGTGCGGCCGCCCGTCGACGACCTCCTGCAGCACCGTGGTCATCGGGTGAGCACCAGTGAGACGTCGTGCCCGCCGAAGCCGAACGACGTCGACAGGGCGACGTCGTGCGCGAGCTCGCGCGGCACGACCCGCACGGCGTCGACGTCGGCATCGTCGTCGAGGTCGTCGAGGTTGCGCACGGGTGCGATGACGCCGTCCCGCAGCGCCAGCGCGGTGGCGACCGCCTCGACGGCGCCGGCCGCACCGAGCAGGTGCCCGGTGCACGACTTCGTCGCGGTGACTGCCGGGCGGTGGTCGCCGAGCGCGAGCGCGAACGCCCGCGCCTCCGCGATGTCGCCGAGCGGCGTGGAGGTGGCGTGCGCGTTGATGTGCCCGACGTCCGTCGGCACCGCACCGGCGTCGCGGAGGGCCAGGGCGATGCTGCGCGCGGCTCCCGTCCCTGCCGGGTCGGGCGCGGTGACGTGGTGGGCGTCGGAGGCCAGTCCCGCGCCGGCCAGCCGGGCGTGCACCCGCGCGCCGCGTGAGCGGGCGTGCTCCTCGGTCTCGAGCACGAGCACGCCGGCGCCCTCGCCGAGCACGAAGCCGTCGCGTCCCTTGTCGTAGGGCCGGCTGGCCGCAGCCGGCTCGTCGTTGCGCGTCGAGAGCGCGCGCATCTGCGCGAAGCCGGCCATCGGCAGCGGGTGGACGCAGGCTTCCGCACCGCCGGCCACGACCACGTCGACGCGGCCGCTGCGCAGGAGGTCGAGGGCCCAGGCGAGCGCCTCCGCCCCGGACGCGCACGCGCTGACCGGGCAGTGCACGCCGCCGCGCGCACCGAGCTCGAGCCCGACGGTGGCCGCCGGGCCGTTCGGCATGAGCATCGGCACCAGGTGCGGCGACACGCGCCGGGGGCCCTTCTCGCGCAGCACGCCGTCCTGGTGCAGCAGCGTCAGCGCCCCCCCGATGCCGGAGCCGAGCACGACGCCCAGGCGCTCGGGCTCGACCTCCGGCGCACCCGCGTCGCCCCACGCCTCACGCGCGGCGACCAGCGCCAGCTGCTGCACGCGGTCGAGGGTGCGGGCCTCGACGCGGTCGAGCCGGCCGTCGAGGTCGCACTGCGCCGCCAAGCGGGCGGGCAGAGCCGCGAACTCCGGCCCGTCGAGCACGCCCACACCCGAACGGCTGGTGAGCAGCCCGTCCTGCAGGGCAGCGACGTCCGGCCCGAGCGGCGTCAGCGCACCCAGGCCGGTGATCGCGACAGGAGCCGCCGTCATGCAGCCACCCCGGCGTCGGCGATGTAGGCGACGGCGTCCCCGACGGTGGTCAGGTTCTCGAGCGCCTCGTCGGGGATGGTCACGCCGAAGCGCTCCTCGCAGGCCACGACGACCTCGACCATGGTGAGGCTGTCGATGTCGAGGTCCTTGTCGAAGCCGGCCGAGGGCACGACGGCCTCCGGCTTGGTGCCGGCGACCTCCTCGAGCACCTCGGCGAGGCCGGCGAGCAGGTCGGGGCGGGCGGTGGTGACGGTCATGGAGGTCCTCCGGGAACGGGTCGGGCACGGTCGACCGCCGGTCGGCGGTCTCGGGTCGGGCAGGTGGAGCGGTCAGGGGCAGCGCACGACCTGGGCAGCCGCGGTGAGGCCGGCACCGAAGCCGGCCAGCAGGACGAGGTCGCCGCGTCGCACGTCGCCGAGCTCGACCAGCCGCGACAGCGCCAGCGGCACGGACGCCGCGCTGGTGTTGCCGCTGTCGACGACGTCGCGGGCCACGACGACCGAGTCCGGCAGCGCCAGGCTGCGCACGACGGCGTCGGTGATGCGCAGGTTGGCCTGGTGCGGCACGAACGCGGTCAGGTGCGACAGGGCGACGCCGGCGGCGTCCGCGGCGCGACGCACCAGGTCGGGGACGGTCGTGGCGGCCCAGCGGTAGACCGCGCGGCCCTCCATCTGCAGCACCGGCGGGAAGCCGACGGTGCGCAGCACGTCGGCCGACCCGCCGTCGCTGGACCAGACGGCCGGGAACACCCCGGTCTCGGTGCTGCGGCTGACGACGGCTGCGCCGGCGCCGTCGCCGAACAGGAACGCCGTCCCGCGGTCGCAGGGGTCGATGATGTCGGAGAAGCGCTCCGACCCGATGACCAGCACGTGCTCGGCCGTCCCTCCGCGGACGGTGTCGGCGGCCAGCGACAGCCCGTAGGTGAAGCCCGCGCAGGCGGCGCCGAGGTCGACGGCTCCCGCCCGCGTGGCCCCCAGCCGCGCAGCCACGGTCGCCGACGCGCCGGGCACGGGCTGCACGAGCGTGCACGTGGCGACGAGCACCAGCCCGACCTGGGCCGGGTCGACCCCGGCGTCGGCGAGCGCCTTGCCGCCGGCGGACACCGCCATCTCCACGACGGTCTCGTCGGGAGCAGCGACGCCGCGGGTGACGATGCCGCTGCGCTCGCGGATCCAGGCGTCGGTGGAGCCGGTGCGAGCGGCGACGGCCGTGTTGTCCTCGCGGGCGGCCGGCCGGTGGGCGCCGAGTCCGGTGAGGGCGGCGGCCGTCACCGGGACCCCGCCGGCACGCCCGCGGTGACCAGCGCCCGCGCCGCCGGGACGTCCTCGGGCGACCGCACGGCCACGACCGGGACACCGGGCAGCGCTCGACGGACGATGCCGGCAAGGGTGCCGCCGGGCGCGACCTCGACGACGGCCGAGACGCCGAGGTCGGCCAGCGTCCGGGTGCACAGGTCGAACCGCACCGGTGCGGTCAGCTGCGGCCCGAGGCGCCGCACGAGCTCGTCGCCGGAGCGCAGCGGCTCGCCGTCGGCGTTGGCGACGACGTCGCACTCGGCGTCCTGGCGCGCCAGCTCCCGCAGCGCGGCGTCGAAGGCGGGCTCGGCCGCGGACATCGCCGAGGTGTGGAAGGCGCCGGCCACGTCGAGCGGGCGCACCCGGGCGCCGGCGGGCGGGTCGGTGGCGAAGGACTCCAAGGCGGCCACCGTCCCGCCGACGACGACCTGGCCGGCACCGTTGACCGTGGCGACCTGCACGCCGGCTGCCGAGGCGGCGCGGCGCACCGTCTCCAGGTCACCGCCCAGCACCGCCGACATCCCGGTGGGCCGTGCGGACGCGGCGACCGACATCGCCCGCCCGCGCACGGCGGCGAGGCGGACGGCGTCGTCGGCAGCGAGCACGCCGGCGACGGACAGTGCCGGCAGCTCCCCGACGCTGTGCCCGCAGACGACGCCCGGCCGGGCGCCGTCGAGGACGGCACCGGCGCTGAGCAGCCCGGTGGCCGTCAGCAGCGGCTGTGCGACGGCGGTGTCACGGATCTCGTCGGCGGTCGCCGTGGTGCCCAGGCGGACGAGGTCCAGGCCGGTCAGCGACGACCAGCGCGCAAGGGCCTCGGCGGCCCCGGGCAGGGCGAGCCAGTGGCGCAGCATGCCGGGCGACTGGGAGCCCTGGCCGGGGAAGAGGAGGACGAGCACGTCTTCCACCCTGCCCCCGGTGAGCCACAGAGCCCGCTGGCGACCCCGACCGACTTGAGCGCCTTCAGTTGGAGGTTCCCTACAACGGCGTCAGACGACCGACGACAAGCGCCAGCCGCACCACCTGGGCGTGCCGCGCGCTGCCGAGGTCGTAGCCGACGACGTCCGCGATACGTCGCAGCCGGTACCGCACGGTGTTCGGGTGCACGAACAGCACCCGGGCCGTTCCCTCGACGCTGCTGCCGCCGTCGAGGAAGGCGGCGGCGGTGGTGAGGAGATCTCCGCCGGCCGCAGCCAGCGGGATGTGGACCTCCTCCAGCAGTCGCCGGCGGGCGGTCTCGTCACCGAGGACCACCCGCTCGGCGAGCAGCTCGGCCGAGGGCACGGGGCGGGGCGCCTGCGGCCAGGCGGCCACGGCGGCCAGACCCGCCAGGGCCTCGTGCACGCACCCCGCGGCGTGCTCGAGGTCGGGGACGACCGGGCCGACGACGACCGGTCCGTCCGGCAGCTCCTCGGCGAGCCGGTCCACCGCGGGCTGCGGGTCCCCGGTGCCCCCGACGACCACGAGCAGCCCGCCACCGGCCTCCCCCGACAGGACGCACAGCCCGTGGTGGCGGGCGTGGCTTCGCAGCAGCTCTCCTGAGGTGTCGTCGGCCGTGCGGGGTGCCCGGGCCGCCAGCGCGGTCACCCAGGCACCCTTGGCCCAGCCGAGCGAGGTGGCGCGCGACAGGGTCAGCTCGCCGACCTGCCCGCGCACCAGCGCCTCGACGACGCCGGACTCGACGCGGGCGTCCCAGGCGCCGCGCGCCTCGGCAGCCGTGGCGTACACCTCTGCCGCCGCGAACGCGATCTCGCGCGAGTACCGCAGCACCTGCTCGGCGAGCAGCTGCTCGTCCCCCGGCCGCGCCAGCCTCGGCGCCTCCTCCTCCAGCACGCCGACGACCACCCGGATCAGCTGCACGGTCTGCTTGAGCGACACCGACCGGGCCAGCTCGCGCGGGGCGGCGGCGAAGACCTCGGGCGGCGGCGCCGGCGCCGTGCCGGACTCCCGCAGCCAGCTGGTGAAGGCGTCCAGGCCCGCCTGCACCACCAGCCCGACGTCGGCGCGCTGACGGGGAGGGAGCGCAGCGAACCAGGGCAGCTCCTCCATGCGCTGCACGGCCAGGCGGGACAGCCGCGCGGCCGCGCCGTGCACGCGACGCCAGGTGGGGGTGGGCACGGGCGCATCCTGCCGCCTCCCGCCTCCGGCGCCTACCGGGCGGGCCCGGTCTCGCCGCTGCGCCAGTGCCGGCGGCACAGCACCTGGTAGTGCACCTCCGGCCCGAAGACCTCCTCGTCGAGGGCGTCCACCGACGGCGGGGCGGTGTCGCCGAGCACGACCTGCTCGCCCTCGTGCACGACCTTCCCGTCGACGAGCCGGGCGTTCATCCGTGCCGGGGCGCCGCACCAGCAGACGACCGGCAGCGGCAGCGGCACGAGGACGTCGGCGAGCTCGACGAGGCGTGCGCTGCCAGGGAACAGCCGACCGGCGAAGTCGGTGAGCAGCCCGAAGCACGCCACGTCGATCCCGCGGTCGTCGACGCACTGCGCCAGCACGTCGACCTCCTCCGGCGCGTAGAACTGCACCTCGTCGGCGACGACGAAGCCGCGGTCGGGGACGTCGCGGTCGAGCACCTGCCGCAGCGCGGTGGCGCCGTCCACCTCCCAGGCCGAGCGGCGCATGCCCAGCCGGCTGCTGACGACGCCGGTGCCGCCGCGGTCGCGCGAGGTGAGCAGCACACCGCGCCGGCCGGCCTCGTTCCAGGTGTGCTCGACCTGCAGGGCGAGGGTGCTCTTGCCCGCGCTCATGACGCCGTAGGAGAACCGGAGCTCGGGCACGGGTCCAGACCGTAGCGGCCCGGGCTCAGGCAGCAGCGAGCGACGCGTGCATCTCCCAGACGAGCACCTCAGCGGACGACGCGGCGGTCAGCCGCTGGCCACCGGTGGCGGTGAAGCGCACGGCGTCGCCGGCGCCGAGCGCTCCGGCGCCCTCGAGCTCCACCTCGCCGCGCGGCACGAACAGGTGCAGGAACGGGGCGTCCGGCAGCTGCACGCTCTGCCCCGGCTCGAGCCGGGCGGCGTGCAGCGCCGCGTAGCGGTTGCGGATCCGGATGGCGGCGGCGCCGTCGTGCTGCGGCATGCCGGATGCGACCGGGACCAGACCACCGCGAAGCAGCTCGTCGCCGACCTCGAGCTGCTCGTAGCCGGGCTGCACGCCGCTCTCGTCGGGCACCACCCACATCTGCACGAAGTGCACCGGCTCGTCGTGCCGCTCTCCTCCGATCCGCCAGGAGTCGTTCTTCTCCGAGTGCAGGATGCCGGTGCCGGCGCTCATCCGCTGCGCGAGCCCGGGGTAGATGACGCCGCTGTGCCCGGTGGAGTCCTGGTGCACCAGCGAGCCGCCCAGCACCCACGTCACGATCTCCATGTCGCGGTGCGGGTGCGTCTCGAAGCCGCTGCCCGCGCGCACCACGTCGTCGTTGTTGACGAGCAGCAGGCCGTGCCCGGTGTTGGCCGGGTCGTAGTGCCGGCCGAAAGAGAACGAGTGCTTGGAGTCCAGCCAGTCGATGCGGGTGGAGAAGCGCTGATCGGCGCGGCGGACATCGAGCGCAGGCCGGGTCGGGGTCATGACCGGTGCAACAACGTGGCGCCGGGGAGCGATTCCGCTCAGCCGAGCACGCTGAAGCTGCTGCCCCGGTGCAGCTGCCGGCGCCGGCTGTAGTGGCCCATGTCGGCGACCGTCCCGGTGCGCGGCAGCGGCACCTGCACCGGGTCGGCATCGTGGTCGTGCCCGGACTCGCAGGCCTCGACGAGTGCGGCGAGCAGCCGACCGACCACGGGAGCGTTCTTGAACTGGTTGCCGCTGGTGCCGACCGCGACGTAGAAGCCGGGCAGGCAGGTGCGGTCGTACACCGGGATCCAGTCGTCGGTGACGTCGTAGAGCCCGGCGATGCCGCGCGCGGCCTCGGGCACCCGCAGGTCCGGCAGCCGGCGCGCGGCGCGGTAGAGGTAGGTGCGGCGCAGCAGCTGCGACGGGTTGGGGTCCCAGCGGTCCGGGTCGTCGACCCACTGCAGCGGGTCGCACGCCGGCTCGAGACCGCCGACCAGCAGCCCTCCGCCTGGTGCCCCGCGCAGGTAGACGCCGAGGTCGAGGTCGGCGACGAACGGCCCGGGCTCGGTGGCCCAGGGCGGCGGAGCGTTGACGGCGTGCACCTCCTGACGCAGCGCACGTGTCGTCACGGTGAAGTCGCCGAGCACGCCTGCGAGCGCGTTCACCCGCGCCGAGTGCGGCCCGGCGGCGTTGACGACGACCGGGGCGTGCACCTGCGCTCCGTCGAGCAGCCGCACGCCGCCCACCCGCTCGCCGCTGCGCAGCACCTCCACCACCTCGGCCCGGTGCAGGAAGCGGGCGCCGTGCCGCTGCGCCGCCCGGGCGAGGTTCTGCGTGGCCAGCTGCGGGTCGTCGACCCAGCCGGCCTGCGGCGTCCAGTACCCGCTGACCTCCCCGGCCGGCTCGGCCCAGAAGGCGTCGTCGTCGACCGCCTTGGGCGGGTGGTGGCGGCCGACGTCGAGGTGCGGCAGGCGACGGCGCATCGTGTCGGCGTCCCACTGCTCGTAGCCGATGCCCGCCCGGTCGAAGTGGGCGAACACGCTGTCGTTGCTGGCCTCCGGCGGGTCGATGACCAGGCCGCCGGTCTGCGTGTAGCGACAGGGCGCGACGGCGTCGGTGCCGCCCAGGTGCCCGGTCCAGTCGAGCCAGGCGGCGCGGCTCTCCCAGGCCACCGCGACACCGGTCCAGGTCGAGTAGTTGAACCGCACGATCGCCGAGGACGCGCTCGTGGAGCCGGCGCCCGGTGACGGTCCCCGGTCGACGACCGTGACCGACCGCCCGCCGCGGGCCAGCTCGAGCGCCACGGCGGCCCCGATGACCCCTGCGCCGATGACGACGACGTCGCTGGTGCTCGCCATGCACCACCCTGCCACGCCCGGTCCCCTCCCCGAAATCAACAGCACCCTGGTGCTGTTGATTTCCGAGGCGGTTCTGTCAGGGGCGGGCGCGGCCTCGGCCGGCCCCTTCGGTCAGGTGGTCGAGCAGCGGACGGACCCGGTAGGGCACCGGCGTCGTCAGCGCGACGACGGTGGTCGTGCGGACCACGCCGGGTACCGCCAGCAGGTCCTGGATGAGCAGCTGCAGCTGGGAGTGGCTCTCGGCCGCGATGCGCACGACGAGGTCGGCGTCGCCGGTGGTCGTGTGCGCCTCCAGCACGTGCGGGATGCCGGCCAGCGCAGCCACGGCGTCGTCCAGCGCGCCCTGCGACAGGCCGATGCTGACGAACGCCAGCACCGGCAGCCCGACCCCCTCGAGGTCCAGCTGCAGCCCGAAGCCGCGCACCCGGCCGCTGCTCTGCAGCCGGGCGAGGCGGGCGTGCACGGTGTTGCGCGTGGTGCCCAGGCGCTCGGCCAGCTCGACGACGCCGCGCCGCGGGTCCTCCTCGAGCAGCCCGAGAAGGGCGGCGTCGAGCCGGTCGAGCGGTGGCTGCGGGCTGGTCACGACGACCAGCTGGTCACACGTGGGGCCCGGGACACGTGAGCATTCTGCCAAGATGATCCGGTGGACATGGACGGACGGTACAGCGCTCCGGCACGGTGCTGACTCGCCTGCGCAGAGGAGTGGCTCCACCATGACGCTGACCGACGACTCGCGGACCCCCCTCCCGACCCCGGCGTACGACCTGTCGGACCGCTACCGCCCCGGCGGACGGCGGGTGCTGCTCACCGGCGTCCAGGCCGTCGCCCGGCTCCTCGTCGAGCAGCAGCAGCGCGACGCGCGCACCGGCCGGAAGGTCGCGCACCTGGTCAGCGGGTACCCGGGCTCCCCGCTCGGCGGTCTCGACAAGCTGCTCGGCTCGCTGCCGCACCTGCGCACCGACCACGAGGTGCACCTGGTGCCCGGCCTCAACGAGGAGCTCGGCGCCACCGCCGTCTGGGGCTCGCAGCTCGACCTGCCCGGCGGCAAGAACGTCGACGGCGTCGTCGGCGTCTGGTACGGCAAGGGTCCCGGCGTCGACCGCGCCTGCGACGCGATCCGGCACGGCAACGTCTACGGCGCCCACCCGGACGGCGGCGTGCTCGTGCTCGCGGGCGACGACCCGGGCGCCAAGAGCTCCTCCCTGCCCTGCGTCTCGGAGCGCACGCTCGCCTCGCTGCAGATGCCGGTCGTGACGCCGCGCAACGCCGAGGAGCTCGTCACCTTCGGCCTGCACGGCGTCGCGCTGTCGCGGCTGTCCGGCTGCTGGACCGGCGTGAAGGTGCTCGCCGACGTCGCCGACGGCCTGTTCACCGTCGAGCGCGACTTCGCCGACGTCGACGTCGTCGTGCCGGAGCTCGAGTGGGAGGGGCGGCCCTGGCGCTACACCCAGCGGTTGTTCGCCTCTCCGCCGGACTCGCTGTTCGCCGAGCAGGACCTGTTCGGGCCGCGCTGGGCCGCCGTCGAGGCGTACCGCGATGCCAACGACCTCGACGAGGTCACCGTCGACACCCCTGACGCCTGGCTGTGCGTCATGGCCACCGGCACCGCCTACGACGCGGTGCGCCAGGCCCTGCTCGAGCTCGGTCTCGACGACGCCGCGCTCGCCCGCGCCGGCGTGCGCCTGCTGCGCATCGGCATGCCGTTCCCGCTCTCGGGACCGAAGGTGCGCCGCGCCGCCCGCGGCGTGCGCGACGTGCTCGTCGTCGAGGAGAAGGTGTCGTTCGTCGAGGAGCAGGTCAAGGCCGCGCTGTACGCGGTCGGTGCGCCGCGCGTGTTCGGCAAGCTCGACGACCGCGGCCGCCGCCTCGTGCCTGCCGACGGACAGCTCACCGCCGACCGGCTCCTGCCGGTGCTGCGCGCGGTGCTCGGCCAGGAGGTCGTGCTGCCCGATGCCCCGGCCCGTCCGCGCACGATGCTGTCGCTCACGCCTGTGTCCGGCGCGAAGCGGACCCCGTACTTCTGCTCCGGCTGCCCGCACAACCGCTCCACCGTCGTGCCGGAGGGGTCGCTGTCCGGCGGCGGCATCGGCTGCCACGCGCTCGTGACGATGGCCGGGCGCGAGACCGCGCAGGTCACCGGGCTCACGCAGATGGGCGGCGAGGGCGTGCAGTGGATCGGCCAGGCGCCGTTCGCCAAGGAGCACGGCCACATCTTCCAGAACGTCGGCGACGGCACGTACTTCCACTCCGGCCAGCTCGCCCTGCAGGCGTGCCTGGCCGCGGGCGTCACGATGACCTACAAGATCCTCTACAACAGCGCCGTCGCCATGACCGGCGCGCAGGACGCCCAGGGCGCCCTGACCGTCCCGCAGCTGACGCACAAGCTCGTCGCCGAGGGCGTGCAGAAGGTCGTCGTCGTCGCGGACGACGTGAAGAAGTACGGGCGCCGGCCCGGCTTCGCTGCGGGCGTGCAGGTGCGCTCCCGCGACGAGCTCGACGCCGTGCAGCGCGAGCTGCGCGAGGTGTCCGGCGTGACGGTCATCGTCTACGACCAGCACTGCGCCGCGGAGGCCCGGCGCCTGCGCAAGCGCGGCAAGATGCCGGTGCGCACCCAGCGCGTCGTCATCGACGAGCAGGTGTGCGAGGGCTGCGGCGACTGCGGTGCCAAGAGCAACTGCCTGTCGGTGCAGCCGGTGGAGACCGAGTTCGGCCGCAAGACGCGGATCGACCAGACCTCCTGCAACACCGACTACTCCTGCCTCGACGGCGACTGCCCGTCATTCCTCACCGTGGAGGTGACGAGCGGGAAGCAGCAGCGCCGCGAGGTGCCGACCCCGCCCACGGTCGACGAGCCAGTGCGGCCCTCGGCCGCCGGCGGCTTCGACGTGCTCATGGCCGGTATCGGCGGCACCGGCATCGTCACGGTCAACCAGGTGCTCGCCACCGCCGCGCTGCTCGACGGCCTCACCGCCTCGGGCCTCGACCAGACCGGCCTGTCGCAGAAGGCCGGCCCGGTCACCTCGCACCTGCGCCTCGGCCTGTCGAGCTCGCCGGCCAACCGGCTCTCCCCCGGCGGCGCCGGGTGCGTGCTCGCGTTCGATCTGCTGGTCGCCGCCGACCCCAAGCAGCTGCGGCTGTGCAGCCCCGCGCGCACCGTCACGGCCGCGTCGACGTCGGTGACGCCGACCGGCGACGAGGTGTTCGACCCCTCGACCGCGCACCCGGACTCCGGCCGGCTCGTCGACGCCCTGCGGCAGGCCAGCCGTTCCCTGACCACGATGGACGCCCTCGGTGAGGCCGAGGCGCTGCTCGGCTCGACGGCGTCGGCGAACCTGCTGCTGGTCGGCGCGGCGTACCAGGCCGGCGCCCTGCCGGTCAGCGCCGCCGCGATCGAGCGGGCGCTCGAGATCAACGGCGTGGCGGTCTCGGCCAACGTCACCGCGTTCCGCTGGGGGCGGGTCGCCGTCGCCGACCCGGTCGCCTACCGCGACGCCGTCCGGCCCGCGTCGGCCGCGACCGCGAAGGCGTCGGCGACGGCCGCCCGCGCGCTCGAGCTCGTCGGCGCGACGCCGCTGGCCGGCGAGACGCACCGGCTCGCGCTGGTCCGCACCGAGCAGCTGCTCGGCTGGCAGGACGAGAAGGTCGCCCGCCGCTACCTCGACGTCGTCGTGCGGGCGTGGCACGCCGAGCGTGCCGTGGGCGAGCGCACCGACTACTCGCAGGCCGTCGCCCGCGGAGTCCACCACGTCACGGCCTACAAGGACGAGTACGAGGTCGCGCGGCTGCTGTCGCGCCCCGAGCTGCTCGACGAGGTGCGGGCCGAGGTTCCCGGCGCGACGTCGGTGCGCTACCGGCTGCACCCGCCGGCGCTCCGGTCGATGGGCCTCGACAAGAAGATCGCCCTGCCGGCCCGGGTGCGCCCCGGCCTGAAGCTGCTGTCCCACGGCAAGCGCCTGCGCGGCACGCCGCTCGACCCGTTCGGCCGGGCTGGGGTGCGCCGGGTCGAGCGGCAGCTGGCCGCCGAGCACACCGCGCTGGTCGAGCAGCAGACGGCGTCGCTGTCGGCGGCGTCGTACGAGCGTGCCGTCGCGCTGGCGCTGGCCGCCGAGCAGGTGCGCGGCTACGAGGACGTCAAGCTGCGCAACGTCGAGGCCTACCGGCAGACGGTGCGCGCGCTGCTCGCCCCCTGACCCACGTCCGCCAGGAGCCCTCCCGACGGTTCCGAGACCGCGCGAACCCGTCAGGAGCCCTCCGCACGCCACCCGTCAGGAGCCCTCCCGGCGGTTCCGAGGCCGCGCGAACCCGTCAGGAGGGCTCCTGACGGAGGGGTGGCCGGGCGGTCTGCGAGGGTGGCCGACATGACCGACGTCTCCTCCGGGCCGCTCGCCGGCGTCCGCGTCGTCGAGCTGGCCGGCATCGGCCCCGGCCCGTACGCCTGCATGCTGCTCGCGGACATGGGCGCTGACGTCGTCCGCGTCGACCGGCCGGGGGGCGGCGGCCTGTCGCTGGGCGGCTACGACGTCCTCGACCGGGGCCGGCGCTCGGTCGCCGTCGACCTGAAGTCGCCCGCCGGCGCCGAGGTGGTGCTGCGCCTGGCCGAGCAGGCCGACGTCCTCGTCGAGGGCTTCCGGCC
>DATLGD010000151.1:0-9866 GCA_035540755.1 Mycobacteriales bacterium
CCCCCGCCGCCCCGGCGCCCGTGGGCAGGGGCGGGGGGCGCAGCGGCCCGCCCGTCGACGACGGCGCCGCGGTCGCCGTCGCCGTCGCCGAGCGGGCGCCGGACCGGGCCGCCGGCGTCGAGCTGCTCGGGTCGCTGGTCGGGTCCGGCTACCGCCGCGCGCCCGGGCTGGTCCGGCGCGGTGACGGCCAGACCGTGCAGCTCACGCCGCTGCTCTACACGCTGCTCGACGTCGTCGACGGACAGAGGACCGCCGCCGAGCTGGCGGCCGAGCTCGGCCGCCGCGCCGAGCTGCGGGTCACCGCGGCCGACGTCGGCTCCCTGCTCGACAAGCTCCGGCCGCTCGGACTGCTGCGCTCGGACGACGGCTCCGAGCCGGCGGTCGGCAAGGCGAACCCGCTGCTCGCCCTGACGTGCAAGGTGGTCATCACCGACCCCGCGGTGACGCGCCGGATCACCGCGCCGTTCGCTGCCCTGTTCTCCCCGCTGGTCGTCGTGCCGGTGCTGGCGCTGTTCGCGTGGACCTGCTGGTACGTGCTGGTCGACCAGGGCCTGATGTCGGCGCTCTCGCAGGCGATCTACGAGCCCGGACTGCTCCTGGCGGTCTTCGTGCTCACCGTGGCCTCGGCCGGCTTCCACGAGTTCGGTCACGCCGCCGCCTGCCGGCGCGGCGGCGCCACGCCGGGAGCCATGGGCTTCGGCCTCTACGTGCTGTGGCCGGCCTTCTACACCGACGTCGACGACTCCTACCGGCTCGGCCGGCGCGGTCGGCTGCTCGTCGACGTCGGCGGCCTGTACTTCAACATGATCGTCGCCGTGGCCTTCGCCGGCCTGGCGCTCGCCACCGGCGTCGAGGCGCTGCTGGTCGTCGTGGCCACCCAGCTGATGCAGATGGTGCGCCAGCTGGCCCCGTTCATCCGGGCCGACGGCTACCACATCCTGGCCGACCTGACCGGGGTGCCGGACCTGTTCGCCCACGTCGGCCCCACGCTGAAGCGGCTGCTGCCGAGCCAGTGGGCCCGGCCGGCGCCGAACGCCCTGAAGCCGTGGGCGCGCGTCGTCGTCACCGCCTGGGTGCTCGTCATGGTCCCGCTGCTGGTGGGCCTGCTCGGCTACCTCGTCCACCTCCTGCCGCGGCTGGCCGCCACCGCCTGGGACTCGATCGGGCGGCAGGTCGCCCAGCTCGGCGACGACGTCGCCGCCGGCGACCCGGTCCTGATCGCGGTGCGGGTGCTGGCGGTGCTGTCGGTGTCGATCCCGGTGCTGGCCATCAGCTACCTGCTGGTGCGCATCGGCAACCGGGTGGTGCGCTGGGTGCTCGGCGCCACCGAGGACCGGCCGAGGTACCGCCTCGCGGCCATGCTCGCCGGCGCGTTCCTCGCGGCCGTGGCCGCCGGGGCGTGGTGGCCGAACGGCCAGTACGTGCCGGTGCAGGCCGCGGACGTCCCGCCGGCCGCGGCCGCCGGGCAGGGGCTCGGTGCGTCGCCACCGGCCGCGCTGCCGGTCGCCGACGAGGACGACGCCACGGCCGCGCCCGGGCCGGCCCGGGCCGCCGCCGTCCGGGCGACCACCGACGCCCGGGCAGGCGTGGCCTCGGCCCGCAGCACGGTGGGGTCCGCGGCGGCCGCTCCCGCCCCGGCCGGCTCCACACAGGCCGGCGCGGGCAGCTCGACCGCCCCTGCTCCTGACCCCGTCGTCGCCGGCTGGGGGCAGGTGGCCCGCGGTCCGGCCAAGGGCCCGGACCGCGGCTGGGCGTTCCCGTTCCCGGCCCCTCCGCCGCCCGGACCGCTCGACAACCGCGCGTGGGCGGTCACCACCCGCGACCGCGCCACCGTCGTCGACGTGCGCAGCGACCTGCGGTACGTCACGGACGGCTCGCCCGTGCTGCACCGGAACGAGGCCTGGGCGCTGCTGGCCTGCACCGACTGCACCGCCGTCGGCGTCGCGCAGCAGACGGTCGTCGTCGTCGGCCAGGCCGACGTGCAGGCGCCGGTGAACCTGGCGGCCGCGACGAACTACGACTGCCTGCGCTGCGACAGCCGGGCGGTCGCCTCGCAGCTCGTCGTCGGTGTGACGTCGATGCCCGACCGGCGGGTGCAGGCCCGGCTCCGGGCGCTGACCGCACAGCTGAACGGGCTGCAGGGCCGGGCGCGGACCCTCACGGTCGGCCAGGTCCACGCCGAGCTGCTGGCCACCGAGGCCGCGGTGCTCCAGGTGCTGCGCGACGCCGACCTGCTGGCCACCGCGTCCCGCTCGACCGACGCCGACAGCGCCGGGGACGCGGCCGGCCCCGACTCCGGGCAGACCGCGCCCCAGGACGCGCCCGGCGACGACGCGCACCGCGAGAGCGACGGCGCGGACCCGGCCGATGAGAGCGGCGCCGTGGCGCCGGCGGCCACGACCGTTCCGACCGCCCCGACCGCCCCGACCGCCCCGGCGTCCCCGGAGCCGCCGGCGCCGTCGGACCCCGCTCCGGCGTCGACCCCGCCATCGACGGTCCCGTCGCCGACCCCCACCGGAAGCCCCTCTCGCGACGGCGAGGCCAGCCCCACCGGACCGGCGCCGGACCCCGACGAGGAGCCGGTGGCGGCCACCGCGACCGAGCCGGGTGACCGGCGCGAGGACCCGCCGACGGTCGACGCCGCGCCGTAGGCCGCGGGCCTCCGGTGCCTGCTGACAGGATCGGCGGCGTGACCTCAACGGAGCGGCCCGTCGCCTTCGTGCTCGGCGGCGGCGGGGTGCTCGGCGCCGGTGAGGTCGGCATGCTGCGGGCGCTGCTCGAGGCCGGCGTGCAGCCCGACCTCGTGCTCGGCACGAGCGTCGGCGCCCTCAACGGCGCCTTCCTCGCCGCGGAGCCGACGGTGGAGGCGACCGTGCGGCTGACCGGGATCTGGTCCGAGCTCGCCGGCAGCGGCGGCGTCTTCAGCGGCTCGCTGGTGGCGCGCGCGGCCACGATGGCGCGGACCGGCACGCACCTGCACCGGCGCGGACCGCTCCGCTCGCTGCTCGCCCAGCACCTGCCGGTCGAGCGGATCGAGGACCTCGCCGTCCCGTTCCAGTGCGTCGCCGCCTCGATCGAGCGGGCGGCCGAGCACTGGTTCACCGAGGGGTCGCTGTCCGACGCCGTGATGGCCTCCTGCGCGGTGCCGGGCCTGCTCGCGCCGGTGCGCGTCGGCGACGAGCACTTCCTGGACGGCGGGCTGGTGAACAGCATCCCGGTCAGCCGGGCCGTGTTGCTGGGCGCGCGGACCGTCTACGTGCTGCAGGTCGGCCGGGTCGAGCGGCCGCTCGCCCCGCCGCGGCTGCCGTGGGAGGTCGGCGTGGTCGCCTTCGAGATCGCCCGGCGGCACCGGTTCGCCGCAGACATGCAGAACCTGCCCGACGACGTCACCGTGCACGTGCTGCCGACCGGCGACGTCGTCCCGGAGGGGCTCAAGCAGCTGCGCTACCGCGACGCCAAGCGCACCGAGGAGCGGGTGGAGCGGGCCTACGACGCCAGCAGCGAGTACCTGGCCCGGCTCGACGAGGTCACCGCGGCGTTCCGCGACGGGTCGCCGTGAAGGTCGCGCCGACCTGGGTGCGCCGCCCCCTGACGGTCGCCGTCGTCCTCGGGCTCTCGCTGCTGCTCAGCCTGGCCCCGCTGCTGCTGCTGGCCGGTGCCGTGCTGTCGCCGCTGCTGCCGGGCCGCTGGCGGCCGCTGCGCCTGCTCGCCTTCCTGCTCGTCTACCTCGTCCTGGAGCTCGCGGCGCTGGTCACCGCCTTCGTGCTCTGGTACCTGTCCGGCTTCGGCTGGCAGCTGAGGAGCCCGACCTACCAGGCGATCCACTACGCGGTGCTGCGGCGGGTGCTGCACGGGGCGGTGGTGGCCGCCCGCTGGCTGTTCCGGCTCCGGATCCGCACCGACGGGCTCGGCTGGTCGCCGCTGGACGACGGCGTCCCGGGCTCGGAGAACGCGATGCTCGTGCTGTCCCGGCACGCCGGCGCGGGCGACTCGCTGCTGCTCGTCGAGACCCTGATGAACCGGGACCACCTCCGGCGGCCGCGGATCGTCCTCAAGGACACGCTGCAGCTCGACCCGGTCGCCGACGTCTACCTCAACCGGCTGCCGTCGGCCTTCCTCACCTCCGGCGGGCCGGGGCTGGCCGAGCAGGTGGGTCGCCTGGCCCGGGGGCTCGGGCGCGAGGACGCGCTGCTGATCTTCCCGGAGGGCGGCAACTTCACCGCCGGGCGGCGGCAGAGGGCCATCGACTCCTTGCGCGGCAAGGGCCTCGACACCGAGGCGGGCCGGGCCGAGCAGATGCACAACGTCCTCCCGCCGCGACCGGGCGGCGTCGTCGCCGCGCTGGCCGCCGCGCCGCACGCCGACGTCGTGTTCGTCGCCCACACCGGCCTCGAGCACCTGTCGAGCGCCCGCGACGTCTGGCGCGGCCTGCCGATGGACGCCGACGTGCTGATGCGCTGGGACTTCGTGCCGGCTGCGGAGGTGCCCAGAGGCCGTGAGGCACAGACGGCGTGGCTGTTCGAGCGGTGGGCGGAGATGGACCGCTGGGTCGCGCAGAACCGGACGCCGGTCGGCTGACGCCGGCCGGGGCTGCGCTCAGCCGAGCGGCGTCGTCCCGAGCTCCGGACCGGTCCAGCGGTAGACGTCGAACCCGCGGCCGAGGTCGCCGGTGTAGACGTACTGGCCCTTGTGGAACTTGGCCGACCACACCTCGGTGCCCGGCATCATCGCGTGGCCGACCTCGGTCGGCGCGCTCGGGTTGCTGATGTCGAACACCCGCACTCCGCCGATGTACCAGCCGGTCACGTAGTGCTTGGAGTCCGGCGTGAAGCGGCCGACGTGGGCCGTGCAGGCGCGGTGGTCGGGCGACTGGCCGCGGATGTCGGCGAGCAGGTAGCTCAGCGGCCGCATCGGCGTGGTGCTGGTGTCGAACAGCGTGATGCCGCCGCCGGGGCAGACCGCCGTCTGGCTGGCGAAGAAGCCGCCGAGCACGAGGCTCTCGTCGGTGACGAGCAGCGTCTTGCCGTCCGGCGTCGGGTCGGTGCCGTGCACGTACGAGGCGAGCGTGAGGCCCCGGGAGAGCAGCACCGGCTTGGCGGGATCGGTCGCGTCGTAGGTGCGGACGTTGTTCTCCGAGGCGACGTAGCCGAACTTGCCGTCGGTCGAGAAGGTGATGTCGTGCGGGCCGCCCTCGGTCGCCGGGTCGGCCGTCATGACCGGGTTGTCGACGTCGGTGAAGTCGTACACCGGGATGTGGTTGACGACGCCGGGCAGGTCGCCGGTGGAGACCCAGCCGACCGGTGCCGTCGGGTGCCACGTCCAGTTGTGCACGCCGCCGCGCACCCGCAGGTTGTACATCGGCTCCGGCTCGCGCGGGTCGGTGACGTCGAAGACGGCCGCACCGCCGCGCAGGGTCGTCGGACCGACGTTCTTCGGACCGGCGCACAGGGCCCCGGACTCGTCGTTGGCGAGCATGACCACCCAGCGCTCGCCGAACTGCTTGATCTGGATGTCGTTCTGCTTCTGCCGGCACACGATCTGGGTGACGTACCGGGTCTTCTCCGGCTCGGTGATGTCGAACACGAACGCGCCGCGGTCGTAGGAGCCGACGACGGCGTAGTCGCGCTCCTCGGTCAGCGGCTGGCCGTCCGCGCCGAGCACGGGCTTCCCGGCGTCGTCGCGCACCTGGACCGTCGGGGTGAAGAACTCGATGTCGGTGCCCTGGTCGTGGGCGCTGAACCGGCGTCCCTCCTCGTCGTTGCCCTCGAACGCGTAGTGGAAGACGTGCTCGAAGTTCTCGAGGTCGGGCTGCTCGTCCGCCGCCCGCGCCGCGGAGACGCCGCCGGTCATCAGCCGCTCGAGCGCCTGCGCCCGGTACTTCTCCACCGGGGTGGTCGCCGAGCCGTCCCGGTTGTCCGCCGCGAGCGTCGTCGCGATCGCGCCGGTCGCGAGCACGCTGCAGACGAGGAGGAGGGCCAGCGGAGCCGGCGAGCGCCGGCCGGAGCGCAGTCGAGGCGTCATGGCAGGGAAGTTCGCCGCGGAGGGCCCCGATTCCTCCTGGGAGCGTCAGCCGGTGCCGGCGGACCCCGGCTCGACCGCGCCGGAGCTGCCGGAGCTGCCGGAGCTGCCGGCGCCGCTCCCGCCGTCCGGGCAGCTGGTCGCCCCGTCGGAGCTGACCGAGCAGTCCGGGCCCAACGGCTCCGCCGGCAGGATCGGGACGCTGCCGTCGGACCCGGGCTGGTCGGGCAGCGGCGTCACGGCCGGGCCCTCCGGCAGCGGCTCGGGCAGGGGCACGTCGACGGGTGCCGGCGGCAGCCCCTCGAAGGCGACCCGCCCGGTGGGCGCGAACGACGCGGCGTCGACGGCGACGACGCCACCGCTGGTCACCGCGTAGGCGAGGTCCCCGGCCAGCAGCACCCGCTCGACGGCGACCTGCCGGCCGACGTCGAGCCGGCCGGCCTCCTCGAGCCGGAAGTCCTCGGTGACGCGCACGGCGAGCGCCGAGTACTCCGAGATGCCGGTGCGCTCGTCCCAGCGCGAGAACGGCATCGCCGCCAGCCGCCGCTGCGGGTCGTAGCCGAAGGCCCGGGAGTCGTCGCCGGCGGCCGTGTGGCCCTCGCCGAGCGACAGGCGGTCGACCTTCACGGGGTCGGACAGGTCGGACAGGTCGAACAGCGACACCTGAACGCCCAGGGTGCGGCCGGTGCTGTCGGCGTCCTGGCCGACGGCGAGCAGCCGGTCGTCGCCGACCGGGTGCAGGTAGGTGGAGAACCCGGGGATCTTCAGCTCGCCGAGCAGCCGCGGGTCGCCCGGGTCGGCGAGGTCCAGGACGTACAGCGGGTCGGTCTCGCGGAAGGTCACCACGGTGGCGACGTCGCCGAAGTAGCGCACGGCGTAGATCCGCTCGTCCGGGCCGAGCCCGTCGAGCCGGCCGCGCTCGACCAGCCGGGTGCCCTCCTCCGCGAGCACGACGACGCTCGACGACGACGTCTCCGCCGAGTTCCACGGCGGCTGCTGCGTCGTGGCCACCCGCAGGAGCCCCTCGTGCTCCGACAGCGCCCAGCGCCCGTGCACGAAGCCCGTCACCGAGCCGGAGCCCACGTACGGGGTGCGGCCGGCAGCGGTGGTGTCGAAGGCGTGCACCTCGGTGGTGACGTCGTCGGGCGCCGGCGCGATGTCCCGGCCGTCGGCCGGCGCGACCGTGCCCCAGCGGCTGGTCGCCACGTAGAGGCGGTCGGCGGAGGCGTAGACCAGGTCCCCGTCGGTGGTGACCCCGGTGCTGTCGAGCGCCGTGAGCCCCGTCGAGGGGCGCAGCGTGGTCACCAGCAGCGTGCTCGCGCCCGCCGCCGACCCGGCGTGCTGCACGCCGGCGCAGTCGACGGCCGGGCCGCTCGACAGCTCCTCGCCGTCCGGTCCGAGCCGGACCGCCCGCGGGAGCACCTCCTCGACGCCGACCGACTCTGCAGCCTCGCGGTTCGCGGCGAGCGACTCCTCCTCCTGCGCCGGCCCGTACGGCTCGGCGGGGCCGGTCGACGGCAGGCGCGGCGACGACGTCGTCACCACGCGGACCGTTCCTCCCACCAGGCGCGCCGAGACGTACCGGCCGTCGAGCTCGAGCTGCTCGAGCACCGTCGGCGCGGCGGGGTCGGTGAGGTCGATGAGGACCAGGCGCACGACCTGCTCGCCGGGGGCCAGCGCGATGCTCGCCCCGGAGCCGCCGCCCGCTCCGGCCGGCGGGACGGCCGGTGCCACCGGCACGACGTCCTCCACGGGCGGCAGCGCGGGCTCGGGTGCACCCGGGACCGGCTCGGGCTGCGGTGCGGGCACCGGAGGCGCGGGGACGGGGAGCGCGGGCACAGGGCCTCCCCAGGCCTCCGTGACGCCGCGCCAGCCAGGGACGACGGCGAGCACGCGGTCGCCGTCGACGAGCAGCTCGGCCTGCGACGTCCCGTCGCCGAGCGGCAGGGTCGACAGCAGCTCGGGCTGCGGACCGGCGCGCAGCACCTGCAGCCGGCCGCCGGCGGAGGCGAGCAGCAGCTCGCCGTGCAGCTTGGCCGTGTCGGGCTCGTCGACGCCGGCCTCCTGCACGTTGGTGCCGGTCGGCCCGGTGCCGACCGCTCCTCCTGTCGCGCCTCCGCCCGCGCCGGCGGTGGCCGCGGTGCTGCTCTCCAGGCGCATGTCCGTGGTGGCGAACGTCAGGCCGCCGCTGCCCACCCCGTACGGGGTCGCGGTGCGCGCCAGCTCCGTCCGGTAGTGCCCGAGCAGGGCGTCGCAGTCGGCCCAGGGCACCAGCCCGGCGGCTGCAGCAGGGGTCGAGCCGCCGGGCAGCAGCGTCAGGCCGGCGACGCCGACGACGAGGGCCGACACGGCCGCCGCGCGGGCCGGCCAGGCACGGAGCAGGGAGCGGGACGGGATGCTCATGGCGGTCTCCTCGCGAGGTCGGCTGCTCGCTAGGACGCAGCATGGCCGCGAACGGATCCCGCGTCGCCCGAACGGCTCAGCAGCAGCAGGATCGGCGGCACGGAGATCGTCACCCAGGCCGAGCCTCCCGTACCCTCGCCCGGTCGGGAGGGCTCGCCTAGTGGCCGATGGCGGCGGTCTTGAAAACCGCTAGGGGCTCACGCTCCTCGTGGGTTCGAATCCCACGCCCTCCGCGCTGCGCTCGGCCGGTCGGGAGGCCGGCTAGTGCGGCGACCGCGCGCTGCTGGCGTCGGTGGCCGCCTCGGCGTCGCAGCCGAGCTCGCCGGGCATGGCGACGATCCGGGGCACCCACCACACCTCGACCGTGCCGTCCGGCAGCCGCCGCCCGGACAGGCACTCACCGGGTGATGCCTGCACCGCCGAGCCGACGGTCCCGTCGACGGTCGCGGTCTCGACCGTCAGCAGCGGCAGGTCGAACGCGGCCTCGACGGCACGGCGCGGGTCGGGCTGGGAGAGCGCGGTCGCGAGCCGCTGGTCGGCGTCCGCCGGGTGCTCGGGCTCGGGCGGCGGGGGCGGCAGCTCGACCGGCCGCGTGCTGGGGCAGCGGACCTCGTTCGGCCCGCGCAGCCCGGTGCGACCGTCGAGCTCGTACCGGTAGCACGCCGTCGCCGTGCTGTCGTTGCTCAGCGGGCTCGGGTCGATGAACGTGGAGGAGATCCGCAGGACGACGTGGCCCCGCCCGCCGTCGCCCTCGGCGGCCATCAGCTCGATCGACCGCTCCTCGGTGCCGCCGACGACGCGCCGGGCGTGCTCGACGGCGCTGTCGACCCCGCCGCTGCGCCCCATGACGACGGCGGCGCTGTCCGCCCGCTGGCGCACGTCCTGCGCGGCCGTCGAGGACAGCGGGGTCAGCCCGGTCGTTCCGAAGACCGCTGGTGGTGCGAGGACAGCCGCCCCCGCCGCAAGCAGCAGGGCGGACAGGGCGAGCTTGGCGCGCGTCATGGGAGCAGCGTCGCCTCGGGGCTCGGCCGCCGCCTGAGCGGAACTACTCGGCCGAGGCCACCGCGGCCAGTGCCGTCACCGTCCGCCAGTTGCGCATCGTCAGCACCCGGTCGCCGACGTCCAGCCCGAGCTTCGAGCGCCCGGCCCCGTCGCCGTACCAGACCCAGACGTGCGACCCGTCGAACCGCACCTCCTCGCCGGGACCGACGCTCTTCGCGACGCCGTCGCCCGGTGCGGACAGGAAGCCGACGTGCAGCCGGGCCGGGTCCCCGGCGGCCCGGTCCGGCCAGGGGAGCCGCGCGACGAGGCCGGCCAGCTCGGCCCCCGTCCGCGCGACGACGTCGCAGCCCACCCCGAGCTCCTCGACCGCGGTCCGGACCAGCGCCGTCACCGCGTCCCGGTCGCCGGGCAGGGTCAGCACGGCGTTGCCGCTCTGCAGGTGG
>DATLGD010000152.1:0-6739 GCA_035540755.1 Mycobacteriales bacterium
CGCGAGGGCGTCAGCCGGCCAGTGAGGTCGGGGAGGTCCGCCGCTCGAACAGGTGGTCCAGGAACCGCAGCAGCTCGAGCGGCTCGAACGGCTTCGGCAGGAAGTAGTCGACGCCCTCGGTCCAGGCCTGCCAGGCGTGGCTGTCGTCGGCCGCGGCCGTGAGCATGACGACCGGCAGGTCGCGCCCGCGCTCGGACCCGCGCAGCCGCCGCAGGACCCCGTGCCCGTCGAGGCCGGGCATCATCACGTCGAGCACGACGCAGTCCGGCCGCTGCGCCTCGACCATGCGCAGGCAGGCGAAGCCGTCCTCGGCGAGGGTGACCTCGTGCCCCTCCTCCTCGAGCACGTCGCGCACGAGCGCGCGCACGGTGGGCTCGTCGTCGACGACGAGGATCCGGGCCACGGCGGCCTCCTCAGGGAGTGAGCGGACCTTGCTCCACAGGAGTCGGCGCGCAGGACCCGTCGGCGGTCACCCGATCGGGTGTGCAGCCAGGACCTCGCGGGTGCGCTCGACATCGCGGTCCATCTGGGCGACGAGATGCGCGACGTCGTCGAAGCGCAGCGTGTCGCGCAGCCGCTCGGTGAACGCGACGCCGACGTGCTCGCCGTAGACGTCCAGGCCGGGGTCGGCGTCGAGCACGTAGGCCTCGACGCGGCGCTCGCGACCGGCGAACGTCGGGTTCGTGCCGATGCTGATGGCCGCGGGCAGCTGCTCGGCGGCCGGACCCCTCCCCCGCACCAGCCGGCCGGCGTACACGCCGTCGGCCGGGACGGCGCTCCAGGGCAGCGGCTCCACGTTGGCCGTGGGGTAGCCGATCTCGCGCCCACGCCGGTCGCCGCGCACCACGACGCCCTCGATGCGGTGCTCACGGCCCAGCGCCGCGGCCGCGGCGACGACGTCGCCGGCGTCGACGCACGAGCGCACGTACGTCGAGGACCAGGTCGTCTCGTCGCTGCCCTGGAGCGGCGCGCCCTCGACGCTGAAGCCGAACCGGCGGCCGGCGGCGGCGAGCGCCTCGACGTCACCCGCGGCCTTGTGCCCGTACCGGAAGTTCTCCCCGACGACGACGTGCGCGGCGTGCAGGTGCTCCACCAGCACGGTGTGCACGAACTCGTCGGGCCCGAGCCGGCTGAAGTCGACCGTGAACGGCAGCACGCACAGGACGTCGACGCCGAGGGCCTCGAGCAGCTCGGCCTTGTACTGCCGGCTGGTGAGCATCGGCGGGTGGCTGCCCGGGCGCACCACCTCGCTGGGGTGCGGGTCGAAGGTCAGGACGGCAGCGGGCAGCCCGGCGGCGCGCGCCTTGTCGACCGCTCGGCCGATCGTCTTCTGGTGGCCCCGGTGGACGCCGTCGAACATGCCGATGGTCACCACGCACCGGCCCCACCCGGCCGGGGTGCTGTCGAGACCTCTCCAGCGCTGCACGCGCCGAGCCTGCCAGACGCGGCCGAGGTCAGTGCGCGGCCGGCGCGGACCGGCGGGAGCACGCCTTCGACACCAGCGCCACGAGGGCGACGACGACCGCCCCGACCAGCAGCCCGATCAGCGCGCTGGCGAACGTCTCGACCACCCACGCGACGACACCGCCCACCGCGCCGGTGGCGCGGTCGGCGGCCTCCTCGAGGTGGTGCACCACGTCGTAGAGGCCGTGCCAGCCGAGGTCGTCGGTGCCGAGCAGCAGGATGTGCCCGCCGACCCACAGCATCGCCGCGGTGCCGATGACGGAGATCACGTTCATGACCTTCGGCATCGCCCGGACCAGGCCCCGGCCGAAGCCGGCGACCCGGGCCGAGCGCCGCTGCGCCAGCCGCAGCCCGAGGTCGTCCATCTTGACGATCACGCCGACGACGCCGTAGACGAGCACGGTGATGCCGACGGCGACGACCGCGAGGATCGCCGCCCGGCTGGCCAGGCCCTGGTCGGCCACCTCGTTCAGCGCGATGACCATGATCTCGGCCGACAGGATGAAGTCGGTGCGGACGGCGCCTCGCACGACGACGTCCTCGTCGACCATCCGCGACTCCGCCGCTGCCGCGACCGGGTCCTCCGGCGTGTCGTGGTGGCCGCCGACCTTCTCCCAGATCTTGTGCGCCCCCTCGTAGCAGAGGTAGGCGCCGCCGAGCATGAGGATCGGCGTGAGCAGGACCGGGAGGAACTGGCTGAGCAGCAGCAGGGCGGGCAGGATGATCAGCAGCTTGTTGCGCAGCGACCCGACCGCGATCCGGCGGATGATCGGCAGCTCCCGCTCGGCCGCCAGGCCCTGCACGTACTGCGGCGTGACGGCGGTGTCGTCGACCACCACGCCGGCGGCCTTGGCGCTCGCCCGCCCGGCCGCCACACCGATGTCGTCGACCGACGCGGCCGCCGCCCTCGCGAGGGTGGCGACGTCGTCGAGCAGCGCCACGAGCCCGCCGCTCATCGCCGCGCTCCTGCGTCCTCGGACCTGCGGTTCACCTGCCGCGAGTGCGTCACGCGCGGAGCGTAGTCCCGGCTTCCGGAGGGCGTGCCACGACGAGGCAGGTCCCTCTGCGGCTCAAGCCGGCCGGAAGACGACCACTGGTCGGCAGGCGCCGTCGCGGTTCTCGACGAGCGCCACGCAGCCGCCGTCCGGGGCGAAGGCGCCGACGACCGCGTCGACACCGCTCGGCGCGAGCTTCTTGCCGTACGACAGCGCCGCGGCTTCGTCGGCGTCCAGATCGCGGCGGGGGAACGACGCCGCGACGGCGGCGTCGAGGCGCACGACGGCGGTATCGGTCGCCCCCTCGGCGGCCAGCTCGTCGAGCGTGCGCGCGACGTCGAGCCCGAACGGGCCGACCCGGGTGCGACGAAGGGCGGTCAGGTGCGCGCCTACGCCGAGCGCCTCGCCGGCGTCCCGGGCGAGCGCGCGCACATAGGTGCCGCTGCTGCACGTGACCGCGACGTCGACGTCGTCGCCGCGTCGGGCCAGCACGTCCAGCCGAGGGACGACGACCCTGCGGGCGGCCAGCGTCACGTCCTCCCCGGCGCGCACCCGGGCGTAGGAGCGCACGCCGTCGACCTTGACCGCCGACACCGACGACGGGACCTGCTCGATCTCGCCGGTGAGCGCCGCGAGCGCTGCGGCCAGCGCCTCGTCGGTGACGCCCGAGGCGTCGCGGACCTCGACCGCCTCGCCCTGTGCGTCGTCGGTGACCGTGGTGGTGCCGAGGCGGATCGTCGCGTCGTAGGCCTTGTCGGTCAGCGCCAGGTGTCCGAGCAGCCGGGTCGCCCGGCCGATGCCGAGCACCAGCACCCCGGTCGCCATAGGGTCGAGCGTGCCGGCGTGCCCGACCTTGCGGGTGCGCGCCAGCCGCCGGACCTTGCCGACGACGTCGTGCGAGGTCCAGCCGGCCGGCTTGTCGACGACGAGCAGGCCGTCGGGTGCCGGCGGCGGCCGGTCGGTCACCGCTGCTCGTCGGCCTCGACGGCGTGGTACCGGGCGTGATGCGCCTCGGCGGCGACGTCCTCGTCTGCCCCGCGGTCCGCGGCCGCGTCTGCTTCCCCGTCGTCGACGGCCCGCGGCAGCCGGTAGGGATCGGGGTCGCCGGCGGGCTGGGCGCCCTCGGCGAGCGCGTGCAGCTCGGCGTCCGCCGCCCGCGCCTTGGCGAGCAGCTCCTCGATCTTGCCGGCGGTCTCGGGCACGACGTCGGCGACGAAGGTCAGCGACGGCGTGTACCGCACCCCGGTCTGCCGGCCGACCTGGCTGCGCAGCACGCCCTTGGCCGACTCGAGCGCCATCGCGCTGCTCTGCCGCTCCTCGTCGCTCCCGTAGACCGTGTAGTACAGCGTGGCCTCGCGCAGGTCCGGGGTGACCTTGGCGTCGGTGATGGTCACCATGCCCAGGCGCGGGTCCTTGACCTGCAGCTCGATCGTGGACGCCACGATCTCGCGGATCCGCACGGCCAGCTTGCGCGCCCTCGCGACGTCCACCATGTCAGTCGTCCTCTCCGTAGAGCCGCTGCCGCGCGGACAGCACCTCGAGCTCCGGCCGGGACGCCACGAGCGCCTCGCACCGGTCCATCACCTCGCGGCAGTGCGCCGCGTCCGGGGCCACGACGGCCACCCCCACCAGCGCCCTGCGGTGCAGGTCCAGGTGACCCGCCTCGGCGACCGACACCTCGAACTTCCGCCGCAGCTCCGCCACCACCGGCCGCACGAGCGAACGCTTCTCCTTCAGCGACCGCACGTCCCCCAGCAGCAGGTCGATCTCCAGCACCCCGACGAACACAGTGCAGAGCCTCCCTCACGAGCCACGCCGACCGCGGCCCGCCCCGCAGCCACGCGCCACCCCCGCTCACCCGAGGTTCCGAGAAGAGCGCGGGGAGGAGCACGTGGACCGGAGGCCGGCGGCGCCCGGCATGTGTCCGAAGGAGCATCAAGCGAAGCAGCTCCGAGGACACCCGCCGGGCAGAGCCGGCCGGAAGACCAGCGATCAGCCCCGCGGCTTCTCGCGGTTCTCGAACGTCTCGATGACGTCGTCGGTCTTGATGTCGTTGAACGACCCCAGCCCGATACCGCACTCGTAGCCGTCGCGGACCTCGGTCGCGTCGTCCTTGAACCGCTTGAGCGACTCGATCCTGAGGTTGTCGGCCACGACGACGCCGTCGCGCACCAGCCGCGCCGAGCTGTTGCGGCGGATGAGCCCGGTGCGCACGAGGCAGCCGGCGATGTTGCCGAACTTCGAGGAGCGGAACACCTCGCGCACCTCGGCGGTGCCGAGCTGCACCTCCTCGAACTCGGGCTTGAGCATGCCCTTGAGCGCCGCCTCGACGTCCTCGATCGCCGCGTAGATGACCGAGTAGTACCGGACGTCGACGTGCTCGCGGTCGGCCAGCTCGCGGGCCTTGCCCTCGGGCCGGACGTTGAAGCCGAGGATGACCGCGTCCGAGGCCGAAGCCAGCGTGACGTCGTTCTCGGTGATCGCACCGACGCCGCGGTGGATGATCCGGAGACTGACCTCCTCGCCGACGTCGATCTTCAGCAGCGCGTCCTCGACGGCCTCGACAGAACCGGAGACGTCGCCCTTGAGGATGAGGTTGAGCTGGGTCTTCTCCCCCTCCTTCAGGCGCTCGAACAGCGACTCGAGGGTCGGGCGGCCACGGCTCTGGGCGAGGCTGGCTGCCCGCTCGCGCGCCTGCCGCTGCTCGGCGATCTGCCGGGCGGTGCGGTCCTCGGGCACGACGAGGAAGTTGTCGCCGGCGCCGGGCACCGAGGTGAACCCGAGCACCTGCACGGGCTGGGCCGGGCCGGCCTGCTCGACGGCGTTGCCGTCGTCGTCGAGCATCGCCCGGACGCGCCCGAAGGCGTCCCCGGAGACGATCGAGTCGCCGACGCGCAGCGTGCCCCGCTGGACGAGGACGGTCGCGACCGGGCCGCGGCCCTTGTCGAGGTGGGCCTCGATGGCCACGCCCTGAGCCGGGACGTGCGGGTCGGAGGTGAGCTCGAGCGCGGCGTCGGCGGTGAGCAGGACGGCGTCGAGCAGCTGCTCGAGGTTCTGCCCGCCGAGCGCCGACACGTCGACGAACATCGTCTCGCCGCCGTACTCCTCGGCGACCAGGCCGTACTCGGTCAGCTGACCGCGCACCTTGGCCGGGTCCGCCCCCTCCTTGTCGATCTTGTTGACGGCGACCACGATGGGGACCTCGGCGGCCTGGGCGTGGTTGAGCGCCTCGATCGTCTGCGGCTTGACGCCGTCGTCGGCCGCCACCACGAGGATCGCGATGTCGGTGACCTTGGCGCCACGGGCACGCATGGCGGTGAACGCCTCGTGACCGGGGGTGTCGATGAAGGTGATCTCCCGGATCCCGCCCTCGACCGGGTGGTGCACCTGGTAGGCGCCGATGTGCTGGGTGATGCCGCCGGCCTCGCCCTTGAAGACGTCGGTCTTGCGGATCGCGTCCAGCAGGCGGGTCTTGCCGTGGTCGACGTGACCCATGATCGTGACGACCGGCGGGCGCGCCATGAGCTCGGCGCCCTCCTCGTAGTCGCCGCCGAAGGAGAGGTCGAAGCGGTCGAGCAGCGCCGCGTCCTCCTCCTCGGGCGTGACGATCTGCACGTCGTAGTTGAGCTGGGCGCCGAGCAGCTGCAGCGTCTCGTCGGTGCACGACTGCGTCGCCGTCACCATCTCGCCGAGCTCGGTGAAGACCACCTGCACGAGCGAGCCGGGGTTGGCGTTGATCTTGTCGGCGAAATCGGCGAGCGAGGCGCCGCGCGGCAGGCGCACGGCCGAGCCGTTGCCGCGGGGGACGCCGCCGCCCATCGTCGGCGCGGCGAGGTTGTCGAACTCCTGACGCCGCTGCTTCTTGCTCTTGCGCCCGCGGGTCGGGCGTCCGCCCGGACCGCGGCCGAACGCGCCGGCGACCTGACCGCCGCGGGCCGCGCCGCCGCGACCGCCGGGACGGCCGGTGAAGCCGCCCGGACGGGGCGGACCGCCACCGAAGCCGCCGCCGCCGGGACGGCCGCCCCGGCGGTCGTGGGCGCTCGGGCGGCGGCGGCCAGGTCGCCGGCGCGTTCGGCCGCGGCCCGGGCGGACGCCCCGCGCGTGGCCGCAAGAGCAAGAAGCAGCGGCGTCAGGAGTTCGACAACCTCGAGGCGCCGCGGATGGGCGGCGTCGTCCCGCGCGGCAACGGCGAGACCATCCGGCTGCCCCGCGGCGCGTCCCTGTCCGACTTCGCCGACAAGATCAACGCCAACCCCGGCTCGCTCGTGCAGGTGGTGTTC
>DATLGD010000153.1:0-5982 GCA_035540755.1 Mycobacteriales bacterium
CCGCCGGACCCCCCGCCGACCCAGGCGCCCGTGCCGACCGGCAGCCCCACCGGCGGTGGCGGCTCCGGCGGCGGGGGGTCCGGCGGTGGTGGCTCCGGCGGTGGCGGGTCGGGCGGCGGCTCCGACGGCGGCGGCTGAGGCCGCACCCCGCCCGGCTGACCGGCCGGTGCGGCAGGATCTCCCGGTGCGTCCGGTGCAGCCTCCGTCCCTCGCCGAGCCGCCGGACCCCGTCGTCCGGCAGGCCGTCGAGGTGCTCGGCGGCCCGCCCGGCCGGCACGCCCGGCTCGGCGGCACCCGCTGGACGCCGGTGCGCTGGCTGCTGGTGCTCACGCTGCTCACCAGCCTGGTCGGCTTCTGGCAGAAGTCGCCGTGCCGGTTCCACCCCTGGTCGGAGCAGTACCAGTACACCCGGGCCTGCTACACCGACGTCTACGCCCTGTGGTTCGCCGAGCGGCTGTCGGAGGGGGCGGTGCCGTACCGCGACCACCCCGTCGAGTACCCGGTGGTCATCGGCGGCGTCATGGCGGTGGCCGCCGAGGGCGCGCGGCTGTTCCCCGCCGACGAGCGCCCGGCCCGCTTCTACGACCTCACGTGGGCGCTGCTGACGGCGAGCGCGCTCGTCGTCGTCGTCACCACGGCCCGCCTGGCCGGCCGAAGACCGTGGGACGCCGCGCTGTTCGCGCTCGCCCCCGCGCTCGTGCTGCACGGCACCACCAACTGGGACCTGGTGGCGATGGCGCTGGCCGGCCTCGGGCTGCTCCAGTGGTCGCGCCGGCGCCCCGCCGCCGCCGGGCTGCTGCTCGGCCTCGCCACCGCGACCAAGCTCTACCCGGCGCTGTTCCTGCTCCCGATCGGGCTGCTCTGCCTGCGCGCCGGCCGGTTGCGCGCGTTCTGGCCGGTCCTCGCCGGGGTCGTGCTCGTGCCGCTGCTCGTCACGCTCCCGGTGTACCTGACCAGCCCGGCCTTCGCGCCGGTCGGCGGCACCCAGGCGGAGGTGGCCGGCTCGCCCCTGGACCGGCTCGGGGACGAGGGCCTGTCGGCGCTGGCCCCGCACGTCACCGTGACCACCGCCGACGGCGCCGAGGTGGTCGGGGTGAACGCGGCCTACCGGTTCGTCGAGCTGAACAGCACCCGCCCGGCCGACTGGGACTCGCTCTGGTTCGCCGTGCAGACCGTCCGGGGGGTCACCCTCGACGGCTCCGTCCCGCCCGGTGAGCCGCCGCGACTGCTCAACGCCCTGGTCGCCGTCACCCTGCTGGTGAGTCTGGGCGCGATCGCCTGGCTGGCTCTGCGCGCGCCGGTGCGGCCACGGCTGCCGCAGCTGCTGTTCCTCGTCGTCGTCGCCTTCCTGGTCACCAACAAGGTGTGGAGCCCGCAGTTCTCGCTGTGGCTGGTGCCGCTGCTGGCCCTCGCCCGGCCCCGGTGGCGATCGTTCCTGCTCTGGCAGGCGACCGAGGCGGTGCTGCTGATCGCCCGCTTCCTGTTCTTCACCGGCAACGACGCGCCCGGCACCGGCATCCGGGTCGAGCACTTCCTCGTCACGGTCCTGGTGCGCGACGCCGTGCTGCTCGGCGTCGCCGCGCTGGTCGTGCGCGACGTGCTGCGTCCCGAGCTCGACGTCGTGCGGCGGTCGGACGGGCCCGGCCTGACCGACGGCGCCGGGCCAGGAGGCACCGGGGCGGGCGCGGCGGACGGCGCGGTGGACGACCCGGCCGGCGGCGTGCTCGACGGCGCCCCCGACCGACGACGTCCCCCAGGCCCCCTTGCGTCCGCGTCCTGGCACACCGGGTGAGACCGCGCGTGCGGACGTCGGACCGCGCCGCGCTCGAGATCTGGCTGTGGTCGCGGCTCGCCGTCTTCCTCCTCGCCGCGGTCGGCGTCCTGGCGCTGGCGGGCAACGCCGCGCGGGCGCCCGGTCCGGTGCAGGCGTGGGCCCGCTGGGACGCCGACCTCCTGCGCAAGATCGCCGAGCACGGCTACGACGGTCGGCCCGAGCACTACGCCGACGTCGGGGTGGAGGCCTTCTTCCCGGGCTTCCCGCTCCTGCTGCGCCTGGTGCACCTCGTCGTCCCGTCGTGGACCGCGGCCGGCCTGCTGATCTCCCTGGTCGCCGGCGCGGTCGCCTGCGTCGCGCTCGCCCGGCTGGCCGCGGCCGACGGCGTCGACGGCCCGCGGGCTGTGCTCTACCTGGTGGCGTCGCCGTCGGCGGTGTTCCTCGCCGCCGGCTACACCGAGGCGCTGTTCCTCGCCCTCGCCCTCCCGGCCTGGCTCGCCGCGCGCGACGGGCGCTGGGCCGCGGCGGGCCTGCTCGTGGCGGCGGCCTGCACGGTGCGGGTGAACGGCGTCTTCCTCGCCGTCGCGGTCGGAGTGCACTACCTCGTGCTCTCGCGCGGCCGGCTGCGTCCCGACGCGCTGTGGCTGCTGGCTCCGCTGGCCGCCGTCGCCGCCTACGCCGGCTACCTGCGCTGGCTCACCGGCGACTGGCTGCGCTGGTTCGCCGCGCAGGAGCAGGGCTGGGACCGCCGCCTCACCGCCCCGTGGGACGCGCTCACCGCCACCGTCGGCATGGCGACGCCGGGCAGCGGCGCGGGGGCGTTCGTGCACGTCGCGCGGCTGGAGATCGCCGCCGTCGCGGTCGGGCTGCTGCTCACCGGGGTGCTGCTCCGGCGCCGCCGCTGGGCCGAGGCGGTCTACGTGGGTCTGTCGGTCGGCGCGCTCGCGACGTCCACCTTCTACCTGTCGGTCGCCCGCTCGACGCTGCTGTGGTTCCCGCTGTGGGTGGCGCTGGCGGCGCTCGCCGCCCGCTGGCGCTGGGTGCACCCGGCCTACCTGGCCGTCGCGGTGCCGCTGATGGTGCTGGGCGTGCTGCTGTTCACCACCGGCCGCTGGGCCGGCTGACGCTCTCCCGCCCCCGAATCCGTCAGGAGCCCTCCCGACGGCTCCCACCCGCGCTGAAACCGCCGGCGGCCCTCCGGCGACGCGACGCGCCTGGGGTGCGACGATTCCGGCGCTGCCCGCGCCGTCGCTCGACGGGCCCCGCCGCGGCGGACATGTCCGGAGTTCCACCATGCGCCGTCCCGCTGCCCTGCTGGTCCTGCTGCTGCTGCCCGCGCTGGCGCTGCCGGCTGTCGCGCAGGACGCGCCCCCGCCCGACGCCGGCGGCGCCGTGCTCAACATCCTGCCGCCGGGCTCGCGCGGCAACGTCACGGTGCCGCAGGCCCTGCAGGTCGGGCCGAGCCGGACCGCCGACGGCGAGGCCCCGCCGAACTTCGCCGACCAGCTCGAGCAGTACGACGCGATCAACACCGTCGACCCGGCGTCGCTGACCGAGGCCGACCTGCCGGACTTCTTCAAGGACGCCGGCATCGACCTGCCGGCCGACCAGGCCGTCTCGACCCTGCAGCCGCGCCCCGGCGTCACCATCCGCCGCGATGCGGCCGGTGTCCCGTTCGTCACCGGCCAGACCGCCGAGGACGTCGCCTACGGGGCCGGGTACGCCGGCACGCAGGACCGGATGTTCCTCACCGACCTGCTCCGCCACGTCGGCGCCGCGCGGACCGCGGAGTTCCTCGGCGGGTCCGCGGGCAACATCGCGATGGACCGCGACCAGCTGCGCTCGGCCGCCTACACCCGGGAGGAGGCCGAGGCCCAGCTCGAGTCGGTCCTCGCCCGCTACCCGGACGAGGGGGCGGACCTGCTGCGCCGGCTGGACGCATTCGTCGCCGGCATCAACGACGCGCAGCGGGCGCTGTGCCCGGCCGCCGGCGGCGTGCCACTCGGGGAGGTCTTCGGGGGCGAGCTGGTGCTCGGCGCCGGGTTCGGCCCCGACTGCCCGGTCGAGTACGCCGTCCTGCAGACGCCGCCGACCGACTTCGACCGGGCCGACGTCGTCTACATCGCCTCGCTGGTCGGCGGCATCTTCGGCAAGGGCGGCGGCAGCGAGGCGGCCAACGCCCGCTGGTTCCAGCAGCTGTCCCGGCAGTACGGCGACGCCGGGGCGCGCGCGGTGTTCGAGGACCTGCGCCTGCGCAACGACCCGGAGGCCCCGACGACGGCGTCTCGGCCGTTCCCGTACGAGGGCCAGCCGATCGACCCGGCCGCGCCCGGCGCCGCGCTGCCCGACCTCGACGGCCCGACCGCTCCGAGCACCGGCTCCGACGCGGGCGGCTCGACCCTGCCTATCCCGCTCCCCGGGCCGCTGGCGGGCTCGCCGGTCCGGGCCGGCGTCGTCGACGGCCCGCTCGGACCGATCGACCTGGGCCTGGGCGCCGGCGGGTCGATGAGCAACGCGCTGCTCGTCGGCGCCGACCGCACGGCGACCGGCTCCCCGCTGGTCGTCTTCGGCCCGCAGACCGGCTACTTCACCCCGCAGCTGCTGACCGAGATCTCCCTGCGCGGCCCCGGCATCGCGGCGCGTGGCGTCTCGTTCGCCGGCACCCAGCTGATCGTGGAGCTCGGGCACGGCGTCGACTACGCCTGGTCGGCGACGTCGGCCTCGAGCGACAACGTCGACACCGTCGTCGAGCGGCTGTGCTCGCTGGACGGCGGCGAGGTGACGCTCGAGTCCGACGGGTACCTGGTGGACACCACGTGCACCCCGTTCGACAGCTACGTGCACACCCAGACGGTGGTCCCGACCGCGGCCGGCCAGGGCCCGCCGGCGCGGCTGCGGATGCGGGTGGAGCGCACCCGGCACGGGATCGTGCAGGAGCGCGCCACCGTCGGCGGGACGCCGGTCGCGGTCGTGCTGCAGCGCTCGACCTACGGCCGCGAGCTCGACAGCGCCGTCGGGTTCGCGCGGATCAACGACCCGGAGTTCACCCGCGACGCGGCGTCGTTCGCGGCGGCGTTCGCCGCCGTCGACTACACGTTCAACTGGTTCTACGCCGACGACCGCGACATCGCCTACTTCGGCTCGGGGCTGCTGCCGCTGCGCGCGCCGGGCCACAACCCCGACCTGCCCCGCTGGGGCGACACCCGGTTCGACTGGCAGGGCACGCTGCCCGACGACGAGCACGCCCAGGACCTGAACCCGGCGCAGGGGTTCCTCTCGTCGTGGAACAACAAGCAGGCGCCGGCCTTCTCGGCGGCCGACGGCACGTGGGGATACGGGCCGGTGTACCGCTCGCTGCTGCTCGATGCCCGCCTCCGCGACCTGATGGCGGCCGGACCGGTCGAGCGGGCCGCGCTCGTCGGCGCGGTGCAGGACGCCGCCGTCGCCGACCTGCGGGCCGAGGTGCTGCTCCCGCTGCTGCTCGAGGTGGTCGGGGACGACGCCTCCCTCGCGCCGGCCCTCGAGGTGCTGCGCGCCTGGGCCGCCGACCCGCGCCGGGAGGACCGCGACCGCGACGGCGCCTACACCCACGCCGCCGCGATCGCCGTGTTCGACCAGTGGTGGGAGCCGGACGACCCGGCCCTGTCGGTGGCGCGCACGGTGCTGCGCGAGGAGCTCGGCGACCTGGTGGACGAGCTGCCCAAGAAGCTGGACGACCATCCCCGGCTCGGCCTGGGCTCGGCCTGGAACAACGTGGCCTGGTACGGCTACCTGTCCAAGGAGCTGCGCACGGTGCTCGGCCGGCCGGTGACCGGCCCGTTCTCGCGCTCCTACTGCGGCGACCTCGCGACCTGCCGGGAGGCGCTGCGCGCGTCGCTCACCGGCGCGCTGGAGCGGGAGCTGGCCGAGCAGGGCGTCTCGGAGGTGTCCGCGCTGACCTACGACAAGGGCGAGGACGCCATCCGGCCGGTGACCGCCGGCCTGGTCGGCACCCGGACGATCGACTGGCAGAACCGGCCGACCTTCCAGCAGGTGGTGTCGTTCACGACCTCCCGGCGCGGCGCCGTCGCCGCGCCCGCGGCGCCGCTGCGTCCCGCCGCGGCCCGGCTCCCCGCGACCGGTGGCGTCCCGACCGGGGCGCTCGCCGGCGTCGTGCTGCTCGCCGTGGCTCTGGGGCTGGCCCGCCGCCCCCGGGCCTGATCCGCCGC
>DATLGD010000154.1:0-32078 GCA_035540755.1 Mycobacteriales bacterium
CCTGCACGACGACCTGTTCGCCGACTGCGACGTCGAGGTGCCGACAGCAGCGGCGGTGCAGGAGGGCGAGCTCGCGCCCTACCAGGAGCTGGTCTACCTCACCTCGCCCACCGACGACGAGGACGCGTGGATCGCCGGTGAGCGGGCGCGCTTCGCCGACCTGCAGGTCGAGCTCGTCTCGCACGCCGGCACGGTCCCGTTCGCCGAGTGGCTGCGCCGGCGCTTCGTCGTGCGCACGCTCGACGACCCGGGGGAGGACGGCGGCGCCCGGCTCAGCTGGCAGGAGCTGCAGGCCACCGAGCCGGTGCTGGCCCGCGCGGCCCTGCGCCTGGTCGGCACCGGTCTGCTGGCCCTCCCCGACGGCGCCCGCCTGCGCGAGGAGCACCGCGTCCAGCCCGACGCGGAGGACTGGGCGGTGCTGCTCGCGGCGTACGCGAACGAGCACCTCGTGCCGTCCGACGACCCGGACGACGTCCGGCTGCTCGCCGCCGTGCGCGCCGTGCTGCCGGGCCTGGGCTGGACGCTGACCGTCCGCGGGCTGCGCGCCTCGACGTCGCCGGTCGACCGGGTCTGCGCCCTGTCGGCGTCGAAGGCGGCGGCGGCGGTGCACGTGCTCGACATCGAGCACCAGGTCCTCGGCGACGACCTGCGCGCCGTCGTCCTGTGCGACGTCGAGCACCGGCCGCCGACCGCGCCGTCCCGGTTGCAGGACGCCGTCGCAGCGGAGCCGGTGCAGGGGTCGGCCCGGACGGCCCTGCACGCGCTGGCGGGGAGCGACCTCGGCGGCGTGCTGCGGCCGGTGCTGGTCACCGGGCGCACGGTGGCCATGCGCCGGGAGGACGTGCCCGCGTTCCGCGCGTCCGAGGCGGTGCGGGCGGCGGGCCTGTCCGACCGGATCGTCGCCGAGCCGCTCGACGGCGTGCGCGCCGTCGTCCGCCTCGACGCCGGCCCCGGCTGGACCGCGCGGGTGTGGACGCCGCTGGTCACGGCCTGGCTCGTCGAGGGCGGCACGCACTGCGTCGTCGGCACCCGGGGGCTGCTCGGGGAGGGCTGGGACTGCCCCCCGCTGAACGTCGTGGTCGACCTGTCGAGCGCGGCGACCGCGACGTCGGTGGCGCAGGTGCGTGGCCGCTCCCTGCGGCTCGACCCGCACCGGCCCGACAAGGTCGCCGACAACTGGACCGTCGTCTGCGTCGCCGACGAGCACCCCCGCGGCGACGCCGACCACCTGCGCGCCGCGCGCAAGCACGCCCACCACCTGGCGCCATCGGCCGGCGGCGAGGTCGTGTCCGGCATCGGCCACTGCGACGAGACCCTGTCCCCCTACGCGCCACCCGGTGCCGCGGAGCGGGCCGCGGTAAACGCCCGGGCGCTGGCCCGCGCGGCCGACCGGGCGGCGGCACGGCGCGCCTGGGCGGTCGGCCTGCCCCACCGCGGCGTCGAGCTGCCGACGGTGCAGCTGCGCAGCGACCGCGACCTGGGCCTGCCGGCCGGTGTGGTCCAGCCCGGGCTGGTCGCCGCGCGCAGGGTGCTCGGCGCTCCCGACGGGTCGGGCGCGCCGCTCCCGCGCCGCCTCAAGCCGCCGCGCAGCTGGCCGGTGCCGCTCGCGGGCACCGCCGTCGTGGCCGGCGCGTGGCTGTCCCAGTCGGTGCCGGCCGGGGTGGCCGCCGGCGCCGGCGCCGGGCTGCTGCTCACCGCCGGCGGTGCGGTGCGCCGCTACCGCTCCCAGGCGGTGGCGCTGCGCGACGCCCCCGCCGACGGCCGCACCGCCTCGCTGCGGCAGCTGGCGGCGGCGGTCGCCGACGCGCTGCACGGCTGCGGGCTGACGTCGGCCGGCAGCGACGCCCTGCGCGTGCAGGCCGGCGCGGAAGGCTGGCTGACCTGCACGCTCGACGTCGCCCCCGAGGAGTCGGCCCGGTTCACCACGGCCTTCGAGGAGCTGCTGGCGCCGCTGGCCGACTCGCGCTGGTTCGTCTCGCGCCTGGTGCTGCCGGCCCCGGCGTCGGCCGCCGACCGGCGTCGTCTGGCCCGCGCCGCGGCGCTGCACCGCGCGGTCGACGCGGCGGTCGCCTGGCACGCCGTCCCGATCGAGCTGGGGCGCAACAAGGCGCGTGTGGCCGTGTTCGAGGTGGCGTGGTGGAGGCACGCCGGTCCCTGCCGCCTCGTACGGGCGGGCGAGCCGGAGGGGGAGGCACTGCTCGACCTCCTGCGCGGCGCCGACCCGTTCGCCGTCACCAGCCGTCTGCGCACCGTCTGGCGCTAGTCAGTTCAGGGTGCGGGTCCCCTCCGGCAGCGTGCCGCCGCCGACGACCCCCGCGGCCGCGTCCTGCAGGGCGGTCATCGCCACGCGCTGGGTGAACGGCCCGGTCGAGACGCGGCCGACGCCGAGCTCCTGCAGCTCACGCACTGGCAGGGACGCTCCCGGCACGCTGATCACCGTCAACCTGCGCGGCCCCAGCGCGTCCGCGACCTCGGCGATCTCGTCGCGGGCCACGAGCAGCGGCACGAAGACGACCGGCGCACCGGCGTCGAGGAAGGCCTGGCCCCGGCGGATCGCCTCCTGCACCAGCTCGCGCCGGTCCGCGTCCTGCGCCGCCCGGACGAACACGTCGGTGCGGGCGTTCAGCACGAACTCGATCCCGGCGTCGCGGCCGGCGGCGAGCACCGCCTCCACGGCGGCGACGCGCGCCGACACCACGTCCCAGACGTTGGGCAGCACGAGGACGTCCGGGGCGGTGTGCAGCTCGAGCAGGCGGCGGGCGCGGGAGGCGAGGGCGGACACGGGTGTTCCTCCGTGCACTGGGCAACTGCCCCGAGATCCCGGGGCAGTTGCCCAGTGTCTCGGGACGCCGGGCGGCCGCCGGTGTCGGGGGGCTCGCCCGGGTACCCGTCGACTGCTCAGAGGCCGGCGAGCGCCGGCTTCAGGGTCGAGGCGTACCAGTCGCAGAACTGCTCCTGGTCGGGACCGACCTGCACGATCGCCATCCGCGAGTAGCCGGCCTCCTTGAACGCCTGCACCTTCTCGACCCACGGCTCGACCTCGGGGCCCCAGGCGCCGGCGTCGGCCATGTCCTCTGGCCGCACGTACTGGGTCGCGCCCTCGAAGCCGGCAGGGCCCGGCAGCTCGGCCTGCACCTTCCAGCCGAGGGTGCCCCACCTGAAGTTCTCGTGCAGGACGTCGCGGGCGGCGTCGGCGTCCGGGCCGTAGACGCCCGGGAACTGACCGACCAGCTCACCCGTGCCGCCGGCCGCGGCGTACTTCTGCTTCAGCTCCGGCTTCGGCTCGGTGCCGATGAAGAAGTCGCCCAGCTCGGCGGCGATCGCGCACGACGACGGCCCCGAGCCGGCCACCCCGATCCGGACCCGCTCGTCCGGCAGGTCGTAGAGCTTGGCGCTGACGGCGTCGAAGTGCGTCCCGCGGTAGGTGACGTAGCCGCCGTCCCACAGCGCGCGGAGAATCTCGAGCGCCTCGCGGAGCATCTCGTGCCGGACGTCGACCGGCGGCCACTCCTGGCCGACGACGTGCTCGTTGAGCTGCTCCCCCGCGCCGACGCCGAGCGAGAACCGGCCGTCCGAGAGCAGGGCGAGGGTCGCGGCCTTCTGCGCCACGATCACAGGGTGGTAGCGGACGATCGGGCACGTCACGTAGGTCATGAACGGGATCCGCTCGGTGGCCTGCGCGACGGCGCCGAGCACCGTCCAGGTGTAGGGGGAGTGACCCTGCACCTCGAGCCACGGGAAGTAGTGGTCGCTGGCCACCAGGAAGTCGAAGCCGGCCTGCTCGGCCAGCACCGCGTCGCGGACGAGGTCCTTGGGCGAGCGCTGCTCACCCATGAGGGTGTAGCCGATGTCCACGGTGCACCTCCGGGGGCAGGGGACGACAGGCCGGGCGTGCCCGCTGCCGCAGGGTCTACTCCGGACGCGCCGGGTGCACCACCATCCGCCCGCTGGCGACGACGCCGACGTGCGTGCCGGTGCCGAGCCAGCCGGACAGCGTCGGCCCCGAGCCCGTCACGTCGACCCCGACCAGGCGCCCGCGGCCGCGCAGGACGACTCGGGCCGAGCCGGCGGCCTGCGTGTTGGCGAACGTGCCGGCCAGCGGCACCGGGACGCCGCGCGAGCCGGTGCGCGCCCGCACCGACCAGCCGTCGCCCACGGCCGCGACGTCACCGTCGCTGCCCAGGTCGCCGTCGAACGTCGCGAGCGCCTTCGGCAGCCCCCAGTGCGCGCGTCCGCCGTGCACGGAGGGGAGCGAGTCGACCGCGATGAACGGCACGTGCACGGCCGGCAGCCCCCGGCGCGCCACCACCGGCCCGGCGAACACCTCGCGGTACGGACCGACCGGGCTGTCGAGGTAGTCGACGAAGGCGCCGAGCACCAGCGGCAGCGCACGGCCGTCGAACCGGGTGTCGTCCGGCAGCGGCACCTGCCCGCGCTGGACCCACACCAGCGCCCGGACGCGGCAGTGCCAAGGCGGCGACGGCGTGGACGCCGGCAGCGCGGCGAGCAGCGACTCGGGCAGGTCGCTCTCGGGCAGCCCGGGCAGGTCGAGCAGGGACGGGTCCACGGATCGCAGTCTCGCAGCCGACCGGTGGACAGCTACCGTTGCGGAAGTGACGGCGACGCGACGGGGCACCCTCTACGGCGCAGGGGCCTACCTGCTCTGGGGCCTGTTCCCGCTGTACTGGCCGCTGCTGCAGCCGTCCTCCGCGCTCGAGGTGCTGGCGCACCGCATCCTGTGGTCGCTGGTCGTGGTCGCCGTCCTGCTGGCGGTGCTGCGCCGGCTGTCGTACGTCACCGCCGCCCTGCGGGACCCGCAGAAGGCCTGGCGGCTGGCGCTCGCCGCCGTCGTCATCGCGATCAACTGGGGCACCTACATCTACGGCGTCTCGACCGACCAGGTCGTGGAGACCTCGCTCGGGTACTTCGCCAACCCGATCGTCACCGTGCTCATGGGGGTGCTCCTGCTCGGCGAGCGGCTCCGGCCCGGGCAGTGGGCGGCCCTCGGCCTGGCGTTCGTGGCCGTCGTCGTCCTCACCGTGGAGAACGGCCGGCCGCCGTGGATCGCCCTGGTGCTGGCCTTCTCCTTCGGCACCTACGGCCTGCTGAAGAAGACCGCGGGCGTCGGCGCCGTCGAGGGACTCGGCATCGAGACGCTCGTGCTGCTCGTGCCCGCCGGCGTGTTCGTGGCCTGGCTCGGCGTCTCGGGCGGCGGCACCTTCGGGTCGGAGGGCCCGGGTCACGCCGCCCTGCTCGCGCTGTCAGGACTGATCACCGCGGTGCCGCTGCTGCTGTTCGGCGCGGCCGCCTCGCGGGTGCCGCTGACGACGCTCGGCATCCTGCAGTACCTCGCCCCCACGCTGCAGTTCCTCATCGGCGTGCTGCTCTACGACGAGCCGATGCCGCGCGCCAAGCTGCTCGGCTTCTGCCTGGTGTGGGTGGCCCTCGCGCTGTTCACCAGCGAGTCCTTCCGCAACTCCCGCCGCACGCGGCTCGCCGTCCCCCAGCCTGCGTAGGGTCGCTGCCCGTGCTGTCCCGCCCGAACGCGCCGCTCGCCCCGCTGACCACGCTGCGGCTGGGCGGGCCCGCGCGCACGCTGGTCACCGTCTACGACGAGGCCGAGGCGGTCACGGCCGTCCAGCAGGCCGACGACGCCGGTGAGCCGCTGCTCGTGCTCGGCGGCGGCAGCAACGTCGTGCTGCCCGACGAGGGCTTCGACGGCACCGTCGTGCGCATGGCCGTGCGCGGGCTGAGAGGTCGGCGCGACGGCGACCGGGTGCTGCTCGACGCCGCCGCCGGGGAGGACTGGGAGGCCTTCGTCGCCACGACGGTCGCCGACCGGCTGGTGGGGGTCGAGGCGCTCTCAGGCATTCCCGGCCTCGTCGGCGGCGCGCCGATCCAGAACATCGGCGCGTACGGGCAGGAGGTCGCGCAGACGATCACCTCGGTGCGCGCCTACGACCGGCAGGCCCGGGACGTGGTCGTGCTGACGACGGCGGAGTGCCGCTTCTCCTACCGGCACAGCACCTTCAAGGCCCGGCCCGGCCGCTACCTGGTGCTGTCCGTGCAGTTCGCGCTCGCCGAGGGGGAGCTGTCGGCGCCGGTCCGCTACGCCGAGCTGGCCCGTTGTCTCGGCGTCGAGGTGGGGGAGCGGGCGCCGCTGGCCGAGGTGCGCGAGGCCGTGCTGGCCCTGCGGCGCGGCAAGGGGATGGTGCTCGACGCTGCCGACGTCGACACCCGCAGCGCCGGCTCCTTCTTCACCAACCCGCTGCTGTCCGAGGCCGACGCCGAGGCGCTGCGCGACAGGGTGCGCGCCCGCTTCGGCGACGACGTCCGCGCACCGGAGTGGGTGGAGCCCGACGGCCGGGTGAAGACCTCAGCTGCCTGGCTGATCGAGCGGGCCGGCTTCGGCAAGGGCGCCTTCGACGGGCCGGTCGGGCTGTCGAGCAAGCACACCCTGGCTCTCGTCAACCGGGGGGGCGGCACCGCGGCCGACCTCCGCCGGGTGGCGCGGGCGGTGCAGGCGGGCGTGCGCGAGGCGTTCGGCGTCGAGCTCGCGGCCGAGCCGGTGGTGGTCGGCGAGCCGCTGTAGGCGAGCGGGCCTACAGGTCGGCGAGCAGCTCCTGCATCCGCCGGATCTCGGCGGACTGCTTGACGCCGGTGTCGGCGACCATGTCCACCACCAGCGGGTGCTGCGCGGAGCCGCCCGGGTCGTCCACCATCTGCAGGGCGCCCTGGTGGTGACGGGTCATGAGCTCGAGGAACAGGCGGTCGAAGTCGGTGCCCTTCGCCGCCGCCAGCCGAGTGAGCTCCTCCGGCGTGGCCATCCCCGGCATGTCGCCGGCGCCGTGGCCCGCGCCGTGGCCGGCGTCCGTGTCAGGTACCGCAAGCCCGCGGGACTCGAGCCAGGCCTGCATGGCGGCGATCTCCGGACCCTGGGCGGCGGCGATGCGCCCGGCGAGCCGGCGGACGCGGTCGTCGCCGGCTCTGTCGTCGGCAAGAGCCGCCATCTGCAGCGCCTGCGCGTGGTGGACGATCATGTCGCGGACGAACGCGACGTCGGCGTCGCCGTAGAAGTCGGCGTTCGGCACCGCACGGCTCTGGCCGGGGGCCACCACCTCGGGGCTCTCGCCGGGACCGCCGGGCACGAGGACGGGGACGTCGGCGGTGAAGGTGCGCGTCGGCTCGGGGCGGGCGGCCGACGACTGCTCGCTGCTGCAGCCGGAGACGGCGATCAGCCCGGCCGCCAGCACGGCGGTCAGCGCGAAGGTGGCAGGTGTCGGCACGGGCGTCCTCGGGACTCGGCGGGTTGCTCCGGCACGGTACGCCGGCAGAGCACATGCCGGGGCGGGCTGGCCCACGTGGACCACGGCGGATGGCCCGTTCGGACCACACCGTTATGGATTCGTGACCGGAGATGTCCGAACTGCAGTGGTCTGGTGCCCCAGGATTCCGGCGTCCGTCCGGGAGCCCGGAGCGCGACGGTGACCCGCTGTCCGTCCGGCTCCCGGAACTGCTCCCACCCGGAGGATGCGCCCATGTCAGGTCCCCAACGAGCCCGCGCACGCAGGGCCGCTCTCGGCGGACTTCTTGCTCTCACGGTCGGGCTGTCGGTCGTCGTCACCGCACCCGGCGCCGCCGCTGCGGACCCGGTGCTGCAGCCGGGCCAGACCGCCAGCAGCGGCAACATCCACCTGCTCAAGAACCTGCCGAAGACCGGTGCGTTCGCCACCGAGGCCGCCTTCAACAGCGACCTGGCCTTCAAGGGCCACTACGCGCTGGCCGGCAACTACGAGGGCTTCACCGTCTACGACATCAAGAACCCGCGCAAGACCCGCCAGGTCGTCCAGGTGCACTGCCCCGGCTCGCAGAACGACATCACGGTGCACAAGAACCTGCTGTTCCTGTCGGTCGACTCCCGTCGCAGCGACGACTCCTGCAACAGCCGCGCGCTGACCCTCGCCGCCGACCGTGCAGCCCTCGAGTCGGGCAACTACTGGGAGGGCATCCGGATCTTCGACATCTCGAACCCGGCCGCCCCGCGCTACGTCAAGTCGGTCGAGACCAAGTGCGGCTCGCACACCCACACCCTGGTGCCGACGGCGAACGGGCGCGACGTGTTCGTGTACGTGTCCTCCTACGACACGAACGACGCCTACGCCAAGTGCAGGGGCGACCACGACATCATCTCGATCGTGAAGGTGCCCGTCTCGGCACCGACGACGGCTGCGGTCGTCGCCGAGCCGCGCCTGTTCAACCCCGGCAACGAGGGCGGGACGAGCCCCACGACCGGCTACCCCTACTCCAACACCCGCGGCTGCCACGACATCACCGCCTACCCGGAGAAGGGCATCGCCGCCGGCGCCTGCATGGGCGAGGGCGTGATCATGGACATCCGGAACCCGGCCGCGCCGAAGGTCACCGCGACCGCCCTGGACCGGGAGAACTTCGCGTTCTGGCACTCGGCCACGTTCAACAACGCCGCCAGCACCGTGATGTTCACCGATGAGCTCGGCGGCGGCGGCGGCCCGACCTGCGGCCCGCCGAACTCCCGCTACCCGCACCTCGACGCCACCAAGGGCGCCAACGCCTACTACACGATCGGCAAGGGCGGCACGTCGCTGGCGCGTCAGGGCTACTTCAAGATCCCGCGGGAGCAGTCGGAGACCGAGAACTGCGTGGCCCACAACGGCTCGCTCATCCCGGCCAAGGGCAAGGACGTCATGGTGCAGGCCTGGTACCAGGGCGGCATCTCGGTCGTCGACTTCACCAACCCGAAGAAGCCGGTCGAGCTCGGCTGGTGGGACCGCGGTCCGCTGTCGAACGAGCGGCTGATCCTCGGCGGCTCCTGGTCGGCGTACTACTACGACGGCTTCATCTACTCGAACGACATCCAGCAGGGACTGGACGTGTTCGAGATGCGCGACCCGCGGGTCGCCAACGGCAAGTCCGGCAAGTTCCCGACCGACTACAACCCGCAGACGCAGCCGAGCCTGGACAACAAGAAGGCCTGACCGCTGCTCCTGCTCGACACCCGGGCCCGGCTGCTCCTCGCGGAGCGGCCGGGCCCGGCCCGTTGCGTCCGCCCTGCGGCACACACCTTCCGCGTGCCGCGCCGGACGCAGCCGGTCGGCGGCGGCTGTCGGTCGGGTTGACTGGCCAGGTGCCCGCCGAACGCCTCCGCCGCGCCGCGCTCCTGTTCGGTGTCGCGCTGGTGTGCCTGCTCGCGGCACCTGCCGCCGCCCACACCGCCCTGGCCGCGAGCTCGCCGGAGCGGGGCGGCACCGTTCCGGACACCACCGGCGAGGTGGTGCTGACCTTCACCGGCGAGCTGCAGCCCGGCCTGTCCGTCGTGGCCGTCACCGGCCCGGACGGCGCCGACCGGGCCAGCGGACCGCCTCAGCAGCAGGGGGCCGAGCTGGTGCAGCCGGTGCGCGCGCCGCTGCCTGCCGGGCGTCACACGCTGGCCTACCGCGTTGTCGCCGCCGACGGCCACCCGCTCACCGGCTCCGTCGAGTTCAGCGTGACCGCCGATCCCGCCTCCACCCCGCCCGCCCCGGCCGGGTGGGACGCGACGACCGGCGGATCCGCGCCGTCCGACGAGGCCGTGCCGTCCGCTGAGCCCGTGCCGTCAGGCGGCGTCGCGTCGCCGGGGGGCGCCGCGGACGGACCGTCGCCGGCGACCGTGACGGCGCTCGCGGCCGGCGGCCTGGCCCTGGCCGGCGTCGCCGGCCTCACCGTCCTCGCCCGCCGCCGACGTGGCTGAGCCCGCACCGGGCCGGCCCCGAGCCGGTGCCGAGGTGCCGGCGACGGACGGGGCGGTCCCTCGCCCGCCGCCAACCCTGCGGCTGCTGCTGGCCTGGGGCGTCGTCGCGGTCCTCGCCGCCGTGGCGGCTCTCGCGCTCGGCGGCGGCGCCCCGGAGCCGCCGCCGCCCGGGCTCCCGGACGCCGGCCCGGTCACCGGCTGGGCGGTGCGGCTCCTGCGGCTGGCCGGCCACGCCGCAGCGCTGGTCGCGGCCGGCGGCCTGCTGGCGGCGCTGCTCGGGTCGCTGCCCGTGCGCCGGCGGCTGGTCGCGGGCGCGGCCGTGGCCTGGTCCCTGGTCGCCCTCCTCGAGGTCGTCGTGGGGCTGGCCGACGTCGTCGCCCGCCCGGCCACGGCGGTGCTGGAGCGCGAGCTGCTCGCCTTCTACGTGCGCGAGGTGCCGCAGGGACGCGCCCTGCTGCTCACCGCCGTCCTGGCCGCCACGACCGCGGTCGCCGTCGCCGTCGGGCAGGCGGCGACCCGGGCCGGCGCCACCGCGGCCCTGCTCGCAGTGCTGCTGACCGCGATGCCGCACGTGGTCACCGGGCACGCCGCCAGCGCCGGCAACCACCGCCTCGCCCAGGTCGCGCTGGCCGGGCACGTCGCCGCTGTCGTGCTGTGGGTCGGCGGGCTCGGCGCGCTCGCGCTCCTGCGCGGGCGGCTCGCGCTCGCCGCATCGCGGTTCAGCCCTCTCGCCCTCGGCTGCGCTGCGGCGGTCGGCGTCACCGGCGCCGCCAGCGCCTGGCTCGGGCTGGGCACGCTGGCGGAGCTGTGGACCACCGGCTACGGGGGGCTGGTGCTGGCCAAGTCCGCTGCCTTCGCCGTGCTCGTGCTCGCCGGCGCGCTGCACCGGCGGCGCACGCTGCCGCTGCTGGCCGCCGGGCAGGCCGGCGCGTTCGGCCGGCTGGCCGCGGGCGAGGTGGGCGTCATGGCCGTCGCCCTCGGGCTGGCCGTGGCCCTGGCCCGCACGCCCCTGCCGGCCTGACCGGTCCGGCCGTCGCTACCGGACGCCGACGTCGACGCCGAGCGCCCGCCAGGCCAGCGCGCCGGCTCCGACCAGGGGGCCCTCACGGCCGAGGCCGACCGGCACGACCCGGCAGCCGGCGGTGAAGTCGAGCCGCGACGTCGCGTGCAGCGCGGTGTTGGCCGCGGCGAAGAACGGCTCCCCGAACCCGAGCGCCACCGACCCGCCGACGGCGACCAGCGACAGGTCGAGCAGGTTCACCACCGACGCGAGTCCCTCCCCGAGCAGCCGGCCGGCCCGCTGCACCTCGACGTCGTCGACGTCCTGGGCGGCGGTGCCGGTGCGCCGACGGATCCCGCTGCCGCTGATCTCGGCCTCCAGGCACCCGCGGCCGCCGCAGCCGCAGACCGCGCCACCGGGCACCACCACGACGTGCCCCACGTGACCGGCGTTGCCCTGCGCGCCGTCGAGCAGACGGCCGTCGACGACCAGGCCCCCGCCGACGCCGGTCGAGACGACCATGGCCAGGAAGCTGCCGACGCCGGCCCCTGCGCCCCGCCAGCCCTCGCCGAGGGCCAGCGCCTTCGCGTCGTTGTCGACCACCACCGGCAGGTCGAGGTGCTGCTGCAGCCGCGACAGCAGCGGGAAGCCGCGCCAGCCGGGGATGTTCAGCGGCGAGACGGTCTGGCCGTGCAGGGTCATCGGTCCGGCGCAGCCCACCCCGCAGGCGACGACCCCCTCGGGGCCGACGCCGTCCACCGCGTGCAGCAGGGCGGCGAAGACCTCCTCGGGGTCCGGTCCTGTCGGGGTCGGGGCCGTGGTCGATCGCAGCACCCGGCCGGACTCGTCGACGACGCCCGCGGCGAGCTTGGTGCCGCCGACGTCGACGGCGAGCACCGTGCCGGGTGAGCTCACCCGTGCATCGACTCGAGCATCCCCATCATCTCCTTGCACGCCGGGCACACCGGGTACTTCTCCGGGTCCCGCCCGGGCAGCCACTTCTTGCCGCACAGCGCCGTGACCGGCACGCCGTCGATCGCGCTGCGGAGGATGTCCTCCTTGCGCACGAAGTGGCTGTACCGCTCGTCGTCACCGTCGTCGAGCTTCGTGTCCAGGTCCGGCTCGACGACCGTCCCGGTTCCCAGCTGCGTCATCCTACGAGCGTACGACCCCGCTGATGTGGTGACACCCGTCTCACGGCGGGTCGGCGACTGACCCGGCCGCTCGGGGGTACTCGGAAGGCACGTCCGCCCCCCTGGGGGCGGGCGTCGCTGTCCTGCCGGTCCGAGGAGCCCCCGCTGAAGCCCGTCACCGCCGCCGACCTTCGCCGCACCGCCCGCGAGGCGTTCGGCTGGACGACCCTGCGCCCCGGGCAGCTCGAGGCGATGCAGGCCGTCGTCGAGGGCAGGGACACCGTCGTCGTCATGCCGACCGGGTCGGGCAAGAGCGGCATCTACCAGGTGCCGGCGCTGCTCCTGGACGGCCCGACGGTCGTCGTCAGCCCGCTCATCGCCCTGCAGCGCGACCAGGTCGCGGGGCTGCTGGCGCGCGGCGAGGGTGCCGGCGGTGCGGTGCAGGCCAACAGCGCGCAGAGCGAGGCCGAGCGCGAGCGCGCGTTCTCCGCCCTGCGCGCCGGTGAGGTCGAGTTCCTGTTCCTCGCCCCCGAGCAGCTGGCCAAGGCCGAGGTGCTCGAGCAGCTGGTGGCGGCCGAGCCGTCGCTGTTCGTCGTCGACGAGGCGCACTGCATCTCGTCCTGGGGGCACGACTTCCGCCCGGACTACCTGCGTCTGCACACCGCCATCGACCGGCTCGGCCATCCGCCGGTGCTGGCGCTGACCGCCACGGCGTCCCCGCCCGTGCGCGCCGAGATCGTCAGCCGGCTGCGCCTCGACGACCCGGTCGAGGTGGTGCAGGGCTTCGACCGGCCGAACCTCCACCTGTCGGTGCAGTCCTTCCGCGAGGACGAGCAGAAGCGCGAGGCGGTCGTGCTGCGGGCGATGGGCGAGGCCAAGCCGGGCATCGTCTACACCGCCACCCGCAAGAGCGCCGAGGAGTACGCCGCCGCGCTCGGCGAGTACGGCATCGACGCGGCGGCCTACCACGCCGGCATGAAGGCCAGCGACCGCGAGCGGGTGCAGGCGCGCTTCATGGCCGGCGAGGTCGACGTCGTCGTCGCGACCACCGCGTTCGGCATGGGCATCGACAAGGCGGACGTGCGCTTCGTGCTGCACGCCGACATCCCCGACAGCCTCGACAGCTGGTACCAGGAGGCCGGCCGGGCCGGGCGCGACGGCGAGCCGGCGTCGGCCGTGCTGTTCTACCGGCCGGAGGACTTGGGGTTGCGGAAGTTCTTCGCCAGCGGCGCCCCGGACGAGACCGCGCTGCGCAAGGTCGCGACGCTGGTCGCGCATGCCGGGTCGGCGGTCCAGCCCGGCGTGCTCGCCGACGAGATGGACGTGGCGCCGACGCGCCTGTCGGGCCTGGTCAACCTGCTGGAGCAGGTCGGGGCGGTCCAGGTCCGCAGCGACGGCGCCATCGACGCCGGGGACGACGTCGACCCGCGGGACGCCGCCGCGGAGGCGGTCGAGGTCGCCGAGAGCCACAAGCGGGTCGAGCAGTCCCGGGTCGAGATGGTGCGCGGCTTCGCCGAGACCACCGGCTGCCGCCGCCAGTTCGTGCTCGGGTACTTCGGCGAGGTGCTCGACGAGCCCTGCGGCCACTGCGACACCTGCGAGGCCGGCACCGCTACCGACCAGCCCGACGCCGAGGACTCGCCGTACGGGCTGCAGTCCCGCGTGCGGCACAGCGAGTGGGGAGAGGGTGTGGTCATGCGCTACGAAGGGGACCGCATCGTCGTCCTGTTCGAGGAGGTCGGCTACAAGACGCTGCTGCTGCGGGCCGTCGCCGACCGCGGCCTGCTGGAGGCGGTGTGAGCCGCGCCCAGCCGGCGCCCGGCCCGCTCGCGGAGCGTGCAGAGGCGGGGCGGTGAACCTGCCCGCGGACGTGCAGGAGGTCGACGTCGTCGTCGTCGGAGGGGGGCCGGCCGGCCTCGCCGCGGCGAGCTGGATCGCCCGGTACCGCCGATCGGTCGTCGTCGTCGACTCCGGTGACTACCGGTCGCGGATGGTGGAGCGCTCGCACGGCTACCTCGGCCGCGACCCGCAGACCCCCCTCGACCTCATCTCCCGGGGGCGCGAGGAGGTGCTCGCCTACCCCACCGCGCAGATCCGGCAGGGACGCGTCACCGGCCTCGCGCGTCGCGACGGCGGGCTGTTCGACGTCACGCTCGAGCACTCGTCGCTGGTGGCGCACCGCGTCGTGCTCGCCACCGGCGTGCGCGACGCCGTCCCCGACGTGGAGGGCTTCGACGAGCACTACGGCGCCTCGGTCTTCCACTGCCCGGCCTGCGACGGCTACGAGGCGCGCGACCGCGACGTCGTGGCGCTCGGCTGGGACCCCCAGCTGGTGGGCTTCTCGGCGACGCTGAAGAACTGGGCGACCTCGGTCACCGTCGTGACCAACGGCCGTCGCTTCCAGGGCGACGACGCGTGCCGCGTGCAGATGGCCGACAACGAGGTCGACCTCGTCGAGGAGGACGCGCTCGCCTTCGAGGGCACCCGCGGCGACCTGAAGGGCGTGCGGCTGCAGAGCGGACGCGTGCTGCCCGCCTCGCTGGTGTTCTTCTCGGTGGCGCACCACCCGCGGGTCGACCTCGCGGCGGCGCTCGGCTGCGACCTCGACGACCAGGGCTACATCGCAGTCGACGGCGAGGGCGCGGCGTCGGTGCCGGGGGTCTTCGCGGCCGGTGACTGTGTGCCCGGGCTGCAGCTGGTGCAGGTGGCCGCCGGGCAGGGCGTGATCGCCGGAGTGGCGTGCGCGCAGAGCTTCTTCGGCCAGATCGGTGCGCCGACGTCGCCGACACCCGCTCCGGAGCCCACCGTCCCCGGCGACGGCGGCTGACCCTGCAGGACCCGGTCGGTCCCTCGGGCCGGTGCCCAGCGGCGTCAGCGGGCACCACCTGCGTCCGAGCTGTGACCCGCGCGCCCGGCGGTGCTCGTGGGAACTCGGCAGCCCGGGCGGTCACAGCTCGGCCGCTCCCGATGCCCGGGAGACCTCAGCCGCCCACAGGCCGCGCGCCGTCCACGGGTTGCAGGGGCCGTCCACAGGACGCGCGCGCTCCCTCCGCACCTCCGCCCAGGCCCGGGACGGTGCGGCATGGATGCCTGGCAGCAGATCATCGTGCGGCAGCAGGGCCTGGCGACCCGTGCGCAGCTGGCCGCTGCCGGGTTGTCGCGCCGCCGGCTCGACCGCCTCGTGGGCAGTGGCGCGCTGACCGGCAGTGGCCGCGGGCTCTACCGCCACGGTCCTCCGATCGCGCGGGCCGGGCACCTGCTGTCCGGCGGCAGCCGGGACCCCGGCTACGTGGCCGAGGTCCGCGCCGCTCTGCTCCGGCTCGGTGCAGGCGCGTGCGCGGCGCGGCGGACGGCAGCCGTCCTGTGGGGCTTCGACATGCTGGTCGAGCCGGCGTCGGTCGAGGTCGACGTCCCGCACGGGCGCAGGGTCGAGCTGCCGGGCGTGGAGGCGCAGCAGTCGCGGTCGGTCGGGCGCGTGCTGCTGCGGCCCGTCGCCGGCTGCGAGCCGATCGCGGTCACGAGCGCGGTCGACACCGTGCTCGACTGCGCCGTCGACCGGCCGTTGCAGGAGGCGGTCGCCATCGCCGACAGCGCGCTGCGCGCGAGGGCGTGCACCGTCAAGGCGCTCAGGCGCGCGGCGACGGCGAGGAGGGGCACGCCCTTCGCCGGCCGGATCTGGCGGGTCCTGCGCTGGACCGACCGGCGCAGCGGCTCGGTCCTCGAGTCTGCGCTGCGGGTCCTGCTGTGCGAAGCGGGTCTGGTCCCGCCCTCGACGCAGCACTGCCTGCGGGACGCCGACGGGCGCCTCGTCGCCAGGGTCGACGTCGCCTGGCCGGTCGAGCGGCTGGTGGTCGAGGCTGACGGACGCCGGTGGCACGACCCGGAGGACCGCCGGGTGCTCGACCGGTGGCGCAGCAACGCGTGCGCCACGCTCGGGTGGCTCGTGCTGCGCTTCAGCTGGGCGGACGTCGTCCACCACCCGGAGCGCGTGGTCGCGTCCGTGCGGGAGACGCTTGCCGCCATCCGGGCGCGGGCGGCACCCGGGGCCTCCGGGGTGTGACCTGAGCGGCTGGGTCGGTCTCAGCAACCACTGCGGTTGCAGCCGTCACAGCTCGGACGCAGGTGCTGCCCGCCGAGCCGCAGCCACGAGCGCCAGTGCTGACGCGCCGCGACCCGGCCTGCACAGCACGACGCCCCGCTCCGGCGGACCGGGCGGGGCGTCGTGGCGGGGGCGCTCAGATGGTCTAGACAGCGTCCTGCAGCTTGCGGCGACCCTCGAAGGCGGCGCCCTGCGCAGCGGTGCCCGCAGCACCGGCGGCGCGGCTGACCGTCGCCGGCAGACCGAGCAGGGCGCCCTTGGCGACCTCGGCCGGGCGCTGCTGCTCCTCGTGCAGGGCGGACGAGGCGAGGATCGCGCCGGTCAGGCCGGGGATCGCCCACTGCAGCGCCTTGAGCTGCTTCTGCGCCTTGGCGACCTCCGGCGGGGTGGTCGTGGTCGGGGCGGTGCCGCCCGCGACCGGCACGTCACCGGCGCTCATGACCTTCTGGCCGAGGACGCGGGCGTAGGCCGTGGCGCCGAGCGCGCCGGCGGTCAGGGCCAGCTTGGTGTTGGTGTTGGCCAGCACGCCCTTCTGGGTGCTCACGCGGCCCTTGTTCTCCTTCAGGATCTTCGCCCCACCCACGAGGTGAGCGGTGATGGCGGCCAGGTTCACCGGCGTCCAGCGCGCCCAGCCGGCGTTCGCCACGCGGGCCCGCTGGCGCGGGTCGTCGACGTCCGCCGCTGCGCCGTTGACGCCGATGGCGCCCATCAGCGAGCCGCCGAACCAGGCCGCGAGGCCGATGTCGTGCAGCGCGTGCGCCAGGGTGTTGCGCTGTGCCATGAGGTTCCTCCGAGAGATCGTCGTGGTGGACGCCGGCGGCGGCGTCGTGCCTGATCTGTCGCCTACCCGACCCGCGGACGCCCCGAACCTCACCGCGCCCGACGGCTTGCCCGCCCGCGGCGACGCCCGTGACAGCCCGGCCCTACCGCGTCGGCCGCGCGTCTGCCACAGTCCTGCGGGGGACGTCGGAGCGACATCCGGACGAGCGGAGGACAGGTGACCGGTCAAGCCGCCGACGCCTACGCCGTGATCGCGTTCCGCGACGAGTTCGGGACCTGGCAGACGGGTCTGCTGCCCGAGTCGCTCGGTGACGACCTCGACGGGCTGGTGGCGGCCGCGCGCCAGCAGCCCGCCCCCGGCGCCGCGTTCGCCCTCGTGGACGTCGCCGACGAGTTCTTCGTCGCGGTGCGCGTGCAGCACGACGCCGTGCGGCTCCTGCTGTCCGACGTCACCGCGTCCGTGGCGTGGGACCTCGCCGCCCAGGTCGTCGACGCGCTGGACCTGGAGGTGCCGGACGAGGACGACCTCGAGGAGGTGTGGCCCGCCGGCGACCTCGGCATGTTCAGCGACCTCGGCCTCGACGAGATGGAGCTCGGAGCCATCCTCGCCGACGTCGACGCCTACGCCGACGAGATGCTCAGCGCGGTCGCCCGGCGGTTGGGGTTCGGAGAGGCCTACGAGCGGGTAGTCGACGCCGTCGTCGGCTGATCGACCCCTCCCCGCCGCACCCCGAGAAACCGGACGGAGCTCCTCCGATGTCGCACTTCGCCGCCGCCCTCGCCAAGACCGAGGAGGGGTGGACCGGTGCAGAGCTCGACCTCGCCGAGGTCGACGACCTGGAGGTCCTCGCCGAGACGCTGCGCGACCTGTCCGGCGACAGCGCCGGCCCCGCCCTGCTGCTGCTCGAGGAGGACGACGAGTACGTGGCTGTCGTCCGGGTCGACGGGGGCAGCGGGAGCCTCGCCGAGCCGCGGGTGTTCCTGTCCGACCGGCGGGCGGTGCAGGGGTCCGACGTCGCGGCCATGCTGTGGGAGCAGGTCGACGAGACGACCGACGACGATGACGACGAGGGCACCCGGCCGGTGGCCGAGCCGGTCGGGGACACCGAGCTGCTCGCCGACCTCGGCACCCGGTCGGACGAGCTGCTGCGGCTGTGCGCCGAGGAGGGCCTGCTGCCGGCCGACGTCATCTCCGAGCTGTGCGAGCGCGCCGGCTGCGGCGACGTGCTCGAGGGGCTGCGCGAGGGGTGAGCACCTGGGAGCCGGCGATGCGCTCGGCCCTGCGGGCGGCCGAGGCCGCGAACGCGTCCGGCGACGTGCCCGTCGGCGCCGTGCTGCTCGACGGCGACGGCGTCGAGCTGGTCGCCACGTGCAACCGCCGCGAGGCCGACGGCGACCCGACCGCGCACGCGGAGGTGCTGGCCCTCCGCGAGGCCGCGCGGCTGCGAGGTGAGTGGCGGCTCGACGGCTGCACCCTCGTCGTCACGCTGGAGCCCTGCACCATGTGCGCCGGCGCGCTCGTCCTGGCCCGGGTCGCCCGGGTGGTCTACGGCGCGGCGGACCCCAAGGCGGGGGCGGCGGGGTCGCTGTGGGACGTCGTCCGCGACCGTCGGCTCAACCACCGCCCCGAGGTCGTCGCCGGAGTGCTCGAGCCGGACTGCAGCGCCGTGCTGCGGGCGTTCTTCGTCAGCAGGCGGGACCGCTAGACTCGCCGGCGGTGGCGTGTCCGAGCGGCCGAAGGAGCACGCCTCGAAAGCGTGTGACGGTGCAAGCCGTCCGTGGGTTCAAATCCCACCGCCACCGCCAGCCAGCCAGGGTGATGTCTCGGGACACCGTGCTCAGGTGTCCCGGGACATCACCCACGGCGCCTGCTGCTCGCCGCAGGCAGGCGGAGTCGGCGGCCGTCAGTGGTTGCGCAGCGCGTCGACCAGCTCCTGCTTGTTCATCGTCGAGCGGCCGTCGATGCCGACCTCGCGTGCGCGGGCGACCAGGTCCTGCTTCGACCAGTCGTCGTAGCTGCCGGACTGCCCGCCCTTGCGCCCGGTGTCGGACCGGGAGGAAGCGGCAGAGGCGTTGGCGATGCGGGCGGCCTTCTCCTTGCTCGCGCCGTCGCGCCGCAGCGCCTGGTACTGGTCCTCGTCCTTGATGCTGCTTCTCGGCATGGTCGACCTCCGGGTCCGACGACAGGCTGTCCTCGCCGTACCCGGGACACCGGCCTCCTGCACCTGGCATCGCCGCGAGGGTGCCGCCGCGGGGGGTTTGGCAACGGCCGCTCCGGACAGGTCCGAGCGGACGATCAGGCGTGTGCGCTGGAGGTGGAGTGAGGAAGGCGGACCGCGTCTCGTGGGACGACGTGCGGACGACGCTGTGGTTCTGGCCCGCTCTGACCTGCCTGGGCTCCTTGATCGTCACGATCCTCCTGCTGCTGGTGCGGCCCGATCCGGAGAGCCGCTGGGCGAAGTGGACCTGGCCCGGCGACGCCGAGGGCGCGACGTCGATGCTGCAGACGGTGGCGACGGCCGTCATGACGGCGACCACGCTGACGTTCTCGCTGACGATCATCGCGCTGCAGCTGGCCTCCCAGCAGTTCTCCCCACGGCTGCTGCGCGACTTCGCCCGTGACGCCCGCATCCAGGGCACCCTGGCGGTGCTGCTGTCCACCTTCGTCGTCTCGGTCGTCTGCTTGCGCGGCATCGACCCCGAGCGCCCGCTGCCGACCCTCGCGATCCTGCTGGCGCACGTGCTGGCGCTGGTGTCGGCCGGTGCGCTGCTGATGTTCGTCGCGCACCTGGTGCGTGCGCTGCGGGTCGACACGCTGCTCGCCACCGCTCACCAGACGGCCGTGTCGAGCATCCCGGACTCCTACCACCCGTACGACGAGGGCCCTGCGCGGCCCGGGCCGGAGCTGCCGGGCCCCCACGGCGGGACGGTGCTCTACGCGCGTCGCAGCGGCTACGTCCGGGTGATCGAGCCGGCGCCGGTCAGCCGCCTGGCGAGCGAGACCGGCGTCTTCCTGCGGCTCGGTGTACGTCCCGGCGACCACATCGTGCAGGGGACGCCGGTGGGCAGCGCCTGGGCGCTCGGCGGCGATGCGGTCCCCGTCGAGCGGCTGAACGAGGGGCTGCTGCACGCCGTCGAGGTGGGCTACGAGCGCACGGAGGAGCAGGACGTCGCGTTCGGCTTCCGGCAGCTCGTCGACACCGCCGTCAAGGCCATCTCGCCCTCCATCAACGACCCCACGACCTGTGCCACGGCCCTCGGCTACTGCGCCGACCTGCTGGTGCGGCTGACCGACCGCCGGCTCGGAGCCCAGGTCGTGTGCGACGAGGCGGGCGAGCCTCGGGCGGTCCTGCCCGACCGCGACTTCCGCTACTACCTCGACCTGTCGTGCGCGCAGGTGCGCCGCTTCGGGCAGACCGAGCCGACGGTGCTGACCGCGCTGCTGCGCCTGCTGCGCGACGTCGCTCTCGCCTGCCGCGACGACGAGCAGCGCGAGGAGGTGCGGCGTCAGCTGCGGCTGGTGCTCGACCAGATGCCCGACTCGCTGCTCGACGACGACCGCGCTGTGGTGGCCGAGCACGGCCGCCGCGTCGAGCTGGCCCTGTCCGGTGAGGTGGAACAGGCCTACGACGACCCGTCCGGGCTGTTCCGCTCGTTCTGACGGCGCTGCGGCCGCCGGCGGATCAGGCGGGCAGGGTCGCGCGGCCGGCGAGGTCCTTCACGTTGAACACCATCGTGGACGGCGCCTCGGTGGTGCCGTAGACGAACACCGAGGTGGTGGTCGCCAGCGTGTACGAGGTCAGGAACAGCTCGACGTCGTGCACGGCCTCGGCGCTGGTGTCCAAGCCGGCGCGCTCCATGGCCCGGTGCAGGTTGGTGACCGCGAAGTCGGTCTTGAGCACCGCGTTGCCGCCCGAGGACAGCGGCAGGCCGTCGGTGTCGATGGTGAGCAGGACCTTGCCGTCGACGACGACGTCGACCCCGCCGTAGTACGTCGGGTCGTTCTGCTTGGCCGGCGCGAACAGGTACATCGTCACCGCGAGGTTGTCGAGCCGCCCGGTGTGCGTGCCCTTGAACAGCGCGCCGGTGGCCGGGTCGGACGCCGCGTTCTGCTGGCGCTGGACCCCGTTGGTGGCGTAGCCGCCGCCGGCGCCCTGGGCCACGGACTGGGTCGGAGCGGTGCCGGTCCAGGTCGGGTACGAGGTGGCCCCGGTCGCCGCAAGGTTGCCCACCTTGGTCTCCGCCGGGACGAACCAGACCTGCGTCGTGCAGAACTGCGGCCCGTCGACGACCCGGGTGTAGCAGGTGTCGTCGGCGCCGGCGGGGAGGCCGAGGGCGAGGGCGGCGGTCAGGCCGAGGGCCAGACCGGCACGACGGGGCAGGGAACGAGCGGTCACAGAAGCCTCCAGGCAGGGACGGGTGACACGGTGTTCGCCGCGTTCGCCCCGATTCCTCCCCGGCAGGTCAGGGGGCGTGCCCGGCGCGCCCTCGCAGGGCGAGCTGCCGCGCGCCGAGGACCCCGAGCACGGGCAGCGCCGCCGCGACGCCGAAGCCGGCCGAGGCCACGGTCGGCACGGCCAGCGCCAGACCACCGCCGATCACCCACGACATCTGCAGCCCGGTCTCCGACCGGGCGAACGCCGTGCTGATCGCGCGCGGCGGCACGTGCTTCTGCACCGCGGCGTCGAGCCCGAATCGGGAGAGCGACACCGAGACGCCGGTGGCGCCGGCGGCGGCCACCATCCAGAGCTCGTCGCCGGTGAGCGCCGCCAGCAGGCAGGTGGCGAAGGGCAGTGCGAGCGCGAGGACCGCCAGTGCCTTGTCGGCGCTCTCGGGCAGTCGTGCGGCCGCGGCGGTGCCGCCGAGCTGCCCGGCCGCCGCCGCGACCACCACCGCCGCGACCAGCGGTGCGGTGGCGCCCTCGGCCCGCAGCAGGAACGCCAGGAAGATCGTGAGCAGACCGGCGAGGGCGCGCAGCGACAGCGCCGCGGCCAGCGGCCCGGTCACCAGCGGCGACAGGCGGTTCAGGCGGAAGCGGACGGCGCTGGGGACGTCGGGCTCGCGGTCCCTCGCCTCGTCGACGTGCTCGGGCAGGCGCAGCGCGAGCACCCCGCCGGTGATGAGCAGGACGCTCGCGAGGTAGAGCGCCACCTCGCTCGACCCGGTGGCGCGCACGATCGCCGTGCCGATGCCGGCCGCCACCAGCCCCGACGACACGGCGGCGATGTTGAGCCGCGCGTTGGCCGACACCAGGCCGAGGGCCGGCGGCCGCACCCGGGGCACCGCGGCGGCCCGGGCGACGCCGTAGGCGCGGGACAGCACGAGGACCCCGAGCGCGAGCGGGTAGAGGCCGAATCCGGTCAGCGCCCCGGCCATCACCCAGGTGATCAGGCCGCGGCCCCCGGTGGTGACGGCGAGCACGGTGCGCCGGCCGTGCGGGAACCGGTCGAGCAGCGGCCCGGCGACCGGGATGAGCAGGGAGAACGGCAGCATGGTGAGGATCAGGTAGAGCGCCACGCGGCTGCGGGCCTCGCCGAGCGGCACGGTGAAGAACAGGGTGCCCGCCAGCGCGACCGCCACCAGCGCGTCGCCCGCGGCGTGCAGCGCGTGCACCGTCAGCAGGGACGACAGGCCGCTGCGGTCGGCGCCGTCCGCGCGAGCGGCGGAGCGGACCCGGCCGGCCGACCGCGACAGCCCGCGGCCGACGGCGCTGCCGGCGCGGCGGGCCCGGCCGGAACCGGTCGGACGGGGCCGGGAGGGCCGGCGCGGACGGCGCGGGTGCTCGCCGTCGGCGCGGCCGCCGCCTGCGGCCGTGCCCTCCGTCGTCACGTCAGCAGCCTGCCGCACCGGGCCGACAGGCGCACGCTCTGCCGTCGGCCCGGCCCGAACGCGAGGAGCCGCCCGGCCTGGACGGCGGGCGGCTCCTCGTGCGGCGGCGGAGGATGCGAGATTCGAACTCGCGAGGGGTTGCCCCCAACACGCATTCCAAGCGTGCGCCATAGGCCAACTAGGCGAATCCTCCGCCGACGATGCTAACCGGCCGGCCGGCCGGTCCGGAAGTGCCCACAGCGCCGACCCGGCACCGGACGCCGGCGCCGCCGCGGACTACAGTGCAGACCGACCCCTCGTGCGGCGCGCACCCCGCTGAACCCCCCCAGGGCCGGAAGGCAGCAAGGGCAGGCAGGCTCTGCGCGGGTGTGCGAGGGGTCCTCAGTTGCCCGGTCTGGAGGACGGCCCGTGAGCCTGGCGCTCTACCGCAAGTACCGGCCCGGCAGCTTCGCCGAGGTGGTCGGGCAGGAGCACGTCACCGGCCCGCTGCGGGCGGCGCTCGCGAGCGGCCGGCTGCACCACGCCTACCTGTTCAGCGGCCCGCGCGGGTGCGGCAAGACCTCGAGCGCCCGCATCCTGGCCCGGTCGCTGAACTGCGCTCAGGGACCCACGCCGGACCCCTGCGGGCAGTGCGACTCCTGTGTCGCGCTGGCGCCCAACGGGGCCGGCTCGCTGGACGTCATCGAGATCGACGCCGCCTCGCACGGCCTGGTCGACGACGCGCGCGACCTGCGCGAGCGGGCGGTCTTCGCACCGGTGTCGAGCCGGTTCAAGGTCTACATCATCGACGAGGCGCACATGATCACCAAGGACGCGTTCAACGCGCTCCTGAAGATCGTGGAGGAGCCGCCGGACTTCGTGAAGTTCGTCTTCGCCACCACCGAGCCGGACAAGGTGCTCGGCACCATCCGCTCGCGCACGCACCACTACCCGTTCCGGCTGATGCCCCGCAAGGACCTCGCCGCGCTGCTCGAGCGGGTCGTGACCAGCGAGGGCATCCCGGTCGACGCCGGCGCGCTGTCGCTGGTCGTGCGCGCCGCCGCCGGCTCGGCGCGCGACGGCCTGTCGATCCTCGACCAGGTGCTCGCCTCGGCGGGGCCGGACGGCGTCACCCGCGAGTCGGCAGCCGGGCTGCTCGGCGTCACGCCGGACTCGCTGCTCGACGACGTCGTCGACGCCTTCGGGGCCGGCGACGCCGCGGCGGTCTTCAGCGCCGTCGAGGCCGTGATGGAGCGGGGCAACGACCCGCACGTGTTCGCCCGCGACGTCCTCGAGCGGATGCGCGACCTCATCGTGCTCGAGGCGGTGCCCGACGCCGGCGAGCGCGGCCTCATCGACTGCCCGCCCGAGACCGTCCAGCGCATGGCGCGGCAGGCCTCGACGATGGGTCGCGCGGCGCTGTCGCGCGCCGCCGACGTCTTCGCCGACGGCCTGGTCGAGATGCGCGGCAAGACCGCGCCGCGGCTGCTGCTCGAGCTGACCTGCGCGCGGGTGCTGCTCCCGGCGGCGTCCGGCGAGCCGTCGGCCCTCGTCGAGCGGCTCGAGCGGCTCGAGCGCCGGCTGGACATCTCCGCCCCGGCCGGGGCCGTGCCGCCCGCCGTGCCGCCGCACGTGCCCGGCCCGCAGCACGCGGCACACCCGCCGGCGTCGGGCCAGCCGGCGTCGGGCCCGCCGGCGCCGGATCAGGCTGCGGGTCAGGCGGCACCGGCTCGGCAGGTGCCGGATCAGTCCGCCAGCCCGGCCGAGGCCCGCCGGCCGCCGGCGCGTCCGGCAGCCCCCGACCGGTCGACGGCCGTCCCCACCGGAGCGCCGGTCCCGCCGCCCGCCGCGGCCTGGCCGACGACCGCCCGCCCGGGTGCGCCGACCGCCCCGCCTGCGGGTGAGGCCGCCGCCGCGACCGGCCCGCCGTCCGCGCCTCCGGGCCAGCACCAGGCGCCGCCCGCCGACGTGCCGCCGACTGCAGGCCCGGCCGGGCTCGACGCCGCCGCCGTCCGCCGGGCGTGGGACGACGTCCTGCTCGCCGTGCGCGGCAAGAGCCGCCCGACCCAGGCGCTGCTCGCCCAGGTCACGGTGGCCGACCTCGCGGGACACACCCTGACGATCGCCTTCCAGCACGCGCCGCTGATGCGGCAGTTCCAGGCCCGCGCGGGGGTGGACGTGCTGCAGGGCGCGCTGCGGGAGGTTCTCGGCGCCGACCTCGAGGTCGTCTGCAGCACGGGTCCGCCGCAGCACTCGCCGAGCCCGGCCGCCGGTCCGACGCCGCCCGCGCCCCCGCCGGTGGAGGGGTTCGCGCCGGGTGACGAGGCCGTGCCCGAGGACCCGGACGCGCCGCCGCAGCCGGATGCGGCCGTGCGCGGTGACGACGCCGCGCTCCGGCTGGTCGAGCAGCAGCTCGGCGGCCGCGTCGTCGGCACCACCGGCGACTGACCCGGGGTGCGGGCGGCACGCCCGCCCGGCGGCGGCACCGGCGCACCCCCGTCCCCGTAGGCTGCTGCCGACCGACCCGAGCGACAGGAGCGCACCGTGAAGCCTGGCGGCCAGCCGAACATGCAGCAGCTCATGAAGCAGGCGCAGAAGATGCAGCAGCAGCTGCTCGAGGCGCAGCAGGAGCTGGCGGCCGCGGAGGTCACCGGCACCGCCGGCGGCGGCCTGGTCGTCGCCACCGTCACCGGCGGCGGCGAGGTCAAGAGCATCAAGATCGATCCCAGGGCGGTCGACCCGGACGACGTCGAGAGCCTCGAGGACCTCGTCGTCGCCGCGATCCGCGACGGCGCCCGCGCGGCGCAGGAGCTGAGTGCCGACAGGATGGGCCCGCTCACCGGCGCGATGGGCGGGCTCGGCCTGCCCGGGATGTAGGGACGGGCTTGCCGAGACCGTTCACCAGCGGAGGGCCGTCCCGTGTATGAGGGCGCCGTCCAGGACCTCATCGACGAGCTGGGCCGTCTGCCCGGCGTCGGCCCGAAGTCCGCGCAGCGGATCGCCTTCCACCTGCTCGCTGCCGATCCGGCGGACGTGCGGCGCCTGGTCGCCGCGCTCACCGAGGTCAAGGACAAGGTCCGGTTCTGCCGCGTCTGCGGCAACGTCGCCGAGGCCGAGGAGTGCCGGATCTGCCGCGACCCGCGGCGCGACCCCGCCGTGCTGTGCGTCGTCGAGGAGCCCAAGGACGTCGTCGCGATCGAGAAGACCCGGGAGTTCCGCGGCCGCTACCACGTGCTCGGCGGCGCGATCTCGCCGATCGAGGGCGTCGGACCGGACGACCTGCGGCTGCGCGAGCTCATGGTGCGGCTGCAGGACGGCGCGGTGACCGAGGTCATCATCGCCACCGACCCGAACCTCGAGGGCGAGGCCACGGCCACCTACGTCGCGCGCCTGGTCGGCCCGATGGGCCTGCGGGTCACGCGCCTCGCGAGCGGCCTGCCGGTCGGCGGCGACCTCGAGTACGCCGACGAGGTCACGCTCGGCCGCGCCTTCGAGGGCCGCCGCCGCATCGACGTCTGACCCTCACCTTGCGTCCGCGTCCTGGCACACCGGCGGCGCGGGCCCGGGCGGACGCAACCCGGTGGATGGCGGCTCTAGCGTCGTGGCCGTGAGGATCCGACCGCTGCTGCCCGACGACGTCGCCGCTGCGCACGAGCTGTCCTTCGCCACCTTCGCCGCGCTCGACGAGAGCGTCGGCGAGCCGGTGCCCGAGCACACCGAGGAGGTCCGCCGCCGCGGTGAGGCCCGGGTGCGGCACCTGCAGGCGACCGACCCGGGCGGCGCCTGGGTCGCGGAGGACGGCGGCCGGCCGGTCGGCGTCACCCTGGCCAGCCGGCGCGGGCCGCTGTGGTTCCTCTCGCTGCTCACCGTCGCGCCGGCCGGGCAGGGCCGCGGCACCGGGCGGCTGCTGCTCGACGCCGCGCTGCGCACGGCCGAGGACGCCGGCGCCGCGCTGATCTGCAGCAGTGAGGACCCGCGCGCCCTGCACCGGTACGGGTCGGCCGGCTTCGCGCTGCAGCCGGCGTTCCGGGCCCGCGGCACCGTCGAGCGGGCGCGGCTGCCGACGGTCGACGGCGTGCGCGAGGGCTCCTTCGACGACGACCGCGACCTGGTCGACGCGCTCGCCGTCGAGGTCCGCGGTGCCCCGGTCGGCCCGGACCTGGACGCCTCCGCGGCCGTGCCGGGTGCCCGGCTGCTCGTCGCCGAGGGCGCGCAGGGGCGCGGATACGCCGTCGTCCGCGGCTCGTCCGTGCGGCCGCTGGCCGCCACGACGCCGGCGGCGGCCCGGGCCCTGCTCGTCACCGGGCTGGCGGCTCTCGACGGCGAGGTGACCGTCGACTTCGTCACCGGGGGCCAGCAGTGGGCGGTCGGCGTGCTGCTCGAGCTGCGGCTGCCCTTCCGGCCGGTCGAGTCGCTCGCCGTCCGCGGCTTCGCCCCGACCGGTCCGTACCTGCCCGACGGCGCCTACGGCTGACCTCCGCCGCACCTGCTGCTCACGCCACCCGCTGGCCGCGGGGCAGGGTGCGCGTCGGAGTCCGCAGCCGCCGCGCGGTCAGGACCAGCGCCCCGACGCCGAGCGCCACGTTGACGGCCAGTCCGGTCGGCCACACCGCCTGGGACTCGGGTTCCTCGAGCGGGTCCTCGTAGACGGGCCCGCGCCCGGGCGGCGGCGGGTCGCGCAGCCCTCGAACCTGCCGGCCGAGCTGCCCGAGCGGGTCGAGGTCGGCCGCGCTCGGCCCGTTGACCACGATGCCGGGTGGGGGCTCGGGCAGCTGCGGAGCCGCGTCGGCCAGCACGACGAACGGGTTCGGCGCGAGCAGCCACCAGGTCCGGTCGGTGCGCGTACGGGTCATCACGAACGTCTCGGTCTGGGCGAGGCAGTCGTCGACGACGTGGCGCCGCTCGGGCTGCGGCACGTCGGGAGGGATGTCGGCGTCGCTCGGGCAGTAGTCCTCGGGCGAGGCGGTGAAGCGCTCGGCGGTCACCGCGGTCGCGAGGCCGAACACCACCAGCGTGCCGACGGTCAGCGCGAACACGGTCAGGTAGGCCAGCACGCCGGAGGTCGACGTCCGGGTGAGCAGCGCCGACAGCAGCAGCGAGACCGCGCAGACGGTGCCGAGCAGCAGCGCCAGCACCACGGTGACGACGACGACGCGCCCGACCGGCACCCCCTCCTGCGCCATGGCGTAGGCGACCAGCGGCGCCGTCAGCGCGAGGAAGACCAGCGAGGTGCCCCACGCCGCGGCCAGCTTGCCGACGGCGATGTCGCCGGCGGTCAGGCGGGTCACCTGCAGCACCGCGAGGGTGCCGCGCTCGCGGTCGCCGTTCACCGACTGCGCCGCGAGCGCCGGCACCACGAGCAGCGCGAGGCCGAGCACGAACAGCATCAGGCCGCCGTAGAGCACGGTGCCCGGGAACGGCACCTCCTGCGGCGGCAGGTTGGACAGGCCGAGGCGCAGCAGCACGGTGAAGCCGAGCAGCACCGCGAAGAAGGCGACCAGCAGCCAGCGCCACCGCCCGGCTCGGATCCGCAGCCGGAACTCCTGGCGGGCCACGGTCGCGATCCCCTGAGGTGTCACCGCTCGTCCTCGACCAGCTCGAGGTAGGCGGCCTGCAGCGCACCGCCCAGCGGCGAGAAGGCGACGACGGGGACGCCGTCGCGCACCAGCGCCGCGAGCAGGTCGGCCGCCTCCTCGTCGGAGTCGAGCCGCACCTCGACGCCCGCGGAGGTCGGCTCCCCGTGCTCGTGGCCGGCGTCCGCCAGCGCGCGGACGAGGGCGGCGTCGTCGAGCGAGCGCACCCGCCACGGCCGGGCGGCGCGCGAGGAGGGCAGCGCGTCGATGCGGTGCTCGCCGACGGTGGCCCCGGCCTCGACGAAGACCGCGCGGTCGGCCAGCTCCTCCAGGTCGCCCAGCAGGTGGCTCGAGACGATCACCGCCGTGCCGCCGCGGGCCAGCCGGCGCAGCAGGTCGCGCAGCTCGACCCGGCTGCGCGGGTCGAGGCCGGACGCCGGCTCGTCGAGCAGCAGCACCTCGGGGTCGTGGACGAGCGCCCGCGCCAGGCCCAGGCGCTGCTTCTGGCCGCGCGACATCGTGTGCACCGGCCGGTCGGCGTGCTCGGGCAGCCGGGCGAGGTCCAGCAGCTCGGCGGCCCGGCGACCGGCCTCGGCGCGGCCCATCCGGTAGGCCTCACCGACGAACTGCAGGTACTCGCGGGCGGTGAGGTTGTCGTAGAGCCCGAACACGTCGGGGGACCAGCCCATCCGCGCCCGCACCGCGTCCGGCTCGGTCACCGGGTCGTGGCCGGCCACCCGCACGTCGCCGGCGTCGGGCACGAGCAGGGTCGCGAGCACGAGCAGCAGGGTGGTCTTGCCGGCGCCGTTCGGGCCGACCAGCGCCGTCACCTCGCCGGGGGCCGCGGTGAGGTCGATGCCGCGCACGGCCTGCACGTCGCCGAACGAGCGCCGCACGCCCTGCGCGACGACCCCGCCGGCGGACGGCAGCGGCGATGCCGGCTCGGCCCCGCCCAGGACGTCGGTCACGCACGCACCGTAGGCCGCAGCGGCGCGTCCTGGCGGCAGGCTCCACTGCTGGCGCCGGGGATGTGGACACAACCTCTATGGCCCGGCATGGGGAGGACCTCTACGGTTCCGGCACCGCGGGTGATGCACACCACACAGCACCCTGCCGACCGCCCGCCCGACCGGAAGGGAGCAGCCGTGCCGGACACGCCCGCCCCCGTGCTGCGCACCGAGGGGCTCGGCAAGTCGTTCCGCGGCTTCCAGGCCGTCGCCGACGTCGACCTGTCGGTCGGCGAGGGCACCGTGCACGCCCTCGTCGGCCCGAACGGGGCCGGCAAGACGACGCTGTTCAACCTGCTCACCGGCTTCCTCGCGCCGACCGAGGGGCGGATCCTGTTCGAGGGGCGCGACCTCACCGGTGCCGCGCCCGAGCAGGTCGCGCGGGCCGGCATCGCCCGCTCGTTCCAGATCACCAGCCTGTTCGAGCAGCAGACCTGTCGCGAGCACGTCGAGCTGGCACTGCAGGGGTCGACGTCCCTCGGGATGCGGTTCTGGCGCTCGGACAAGCTCCTGCGCCGCTTCCGCGACGAGGCGCAGGACCTGCTGGAGCAGGTCGGCCTGGGCCGGCAGGCCGAGGTCCCCGCCGGGGTGCTCCCCTACGGTCGAAAGCGCGCCCTGGAGCTGGCGCTGGCGCTGGCCCTGCACCCGCGGCTGCTCCTGCTCGACGAGCCGACCGCCGGGATGGGGGCCGAGGACGTCGAGCGGACCGTCGACCTGGTGCGCCGGGTGCGGGCCGGCCGCACGGTCGTGCTCGTCGAGCACAACATGCGCGTCGTCGGCTCGCTGTCGGACCGGGTGACCGTCCTGCAGCGCGGCCGCATCCTCGTCGAGGGTCCGTACGACGAGGTCCGCGCCGATCCGCGCGTCATCACGGCCTACCTGGGTGAGAGCGTTGCTTGAGGTCGAGGGCCTGTCGGCCCGGTACGGCGAGGCCGTCGCGCTGAGCGAGGCCACCCTCGAGGTGCGCGAGGGCGAGGTCGTCACGCTCGTCGGCCGCAACGGCGCCGGCAAGACCACCTTCCTGCGCGCGGTGATGGGGCTGCACCCGGCCTCCGCCGGCACGGTGCGCCTGGCCGGCAAGGACGTCACGCGGACGCCGCCGCACCGGCGTGCCCGGCTCGGCCTGGGCTGGGTGCCCGACGACCGGGGCGTGTACAGCACGCTCACGGTGGAGGAGAACCTCACCCTGCCGCCGGTCGTCGGGCCGGCGGGCTGGTCCATGGAGCGCATCGGTGAGGCCTTCCCGGTGCTGGCCGAGCGCCGCACCCAGATGGCCGGGCACCTGTCCGGGGGCGAGCAGCAGATGCTTGCCATGGCCAGGGTGCTCCGCAGCGGCGCCCGGCTGCTCCTGTGCGACGAGCCCACCGAGGGGCTGTCGCCGCTGATCGTCCAGCAGATCGGCGCGATCCTGCGCGAGGTCAAGGCGCACGGCGTCACCGTCCTGCTCGTCGAGCAGAACGTGCACTTCGCCGCCACCGTCGCCGACCGCCACTACCTGCTCGCCGAAGGGCGCGTCGTCGACGCGCTGACCAACAGCGAGATGAAGTCCCGCGAGCACGAGCTGCTCGACCACCTCGGCGTCTAGCCGCTCCGCCCATCGAGAGGACCTGTTCCATGAGGAAGCCCATCCGGGTCGCTGCCGTCGCCGTCACCGGCAGCCTCGTGCTCGCCGCCTGCGGCGGCGGTGGTGCCGGCGGTCCCGCCGGCGGCGGCGGTGCCGGCGAGGTCAGCGACGACAAGATCGTCCTCGGCGTCATCACCGACCTGTCCGGCGTGTACTCCGAGCTCGCCGGCAAGAACACCGTCGAGGCGGTGACCATGGCCGTCGAGGACTTCAAGGAGAGCCGCGGCGACGACCTCGTCACCGACGACATCACCGTGGTGTCCGCCGACCACCAGAACAAGCCCGAGATCGCCAACACCGCCGCACGGCAGATGTACGACCGGCAGGGCGTCGACCTCATCCTCGACGTGCCGACGTCCTCGGCGGCGCTGGCGATCGCCGAGGTGGCCGGCCAGGCCAAGAAGCTCTACATCAACATCGGGGCGGCGACGACGGCGCTGACCGGTGAGAGCTGCAACAAGTACACGTTCCACTACGCCTACAACACCTACATGCTCGCCAACGGCACCGGCCGGGCGCTGACGGAGCAGGGCGCGGGAAGCTGGTACATCATCTACCCGGACTACGCGTTCGGGCAGGACATGAACGCCAAGTTCACCGAGGCCGTGCAGGCCGCCGGCGGCACCGTGGTGACGAGCGACCCGACGCCGTTCCCGAACGACAACTTCTCGACCTTCATGCTCAAGGCGCCCACGCTGAACCCCCGGCCCGACGTCCTCGGCGTCATGCAGGCCGGCGGCGACCTCGTCAACGTCGTCAAGCAGTACAACGAGTTCGGCCTGCGCGACCAGGGCATCGGGCTCGCGGTCGGGCTGATGTTCGACACCGACATCAAGTCGATCGGCGTGGAGCCGCTGGCCGGCACCACCTACACCACCCCGTGGTTCTGGACGGTCGACGAGGAGTCGCGCGAGTGGGCCGACCGCTTCCTGGAGCGCACCGGCACGCGGCCGACGTTCGACCACGCCGCCAACTACTCCGCGACGCTGCAGTACCTCGAAGCGGTGCACCGCGCCGGGAGCGACGGCGGTGACGCCGTCGCGGCCGAGCTCGAGGGCCACACCTTCGACGACTTCTTCGCCCGCAACGCCACCATCCGCGCCGAGGACCACCTGGTGACCCACGACGCCTACCTCGCGCAGGTGAAGGAGCCCGGCGAGGTCCAGGAGGACTTCGACTTCACCAAGATGGTCAGCAAGATCGACGCTGCCGACGCCTACCAGGAGCCGGACCCGGTCTGCTCGATGGAGTCCTGAGCCCGGGGCGGGGGCGCCGCACGCGCCCCCGC
>DATLGD010000155.1:0-10544 GCA_035540755.1 Mycobacteriales bacterium
CTTGCCGGGCGTGTCAGCGCCCTCGAGCGTGGTCAGGTCGATCATGCGGAGAGCCAGCTCGAGCGCGTAGGCCTTCGACGTCGTCTTGATCGAGCGGGTGGCCAGCATCGCCGCGCGCCCCTCCGCGCCGACCTGGTCGACACCGGGCAGCCCGTGCAGGAACCGGCGCAGCGAGGCGTCGGAGGAGGCCACGTCGGCCGACAGGGTCGTCACCGGCGCAACACTAGTGGCGCCGGGGTGCCGGGACCGGCGCTCAGCGCGGCAGGCCCAACCGCGCGTCGACGGCGTCGACGAGGCGGTCCATCGCGCCGTCGGGCGGGTCGACGAGCTCGAGGTAGGCCTTGAGCTTGGGCTCGGTGCCGCTCGGCCGCACCACCACCCTCCCGGCCGTCCCGAGCCGGTGCACCAGCACGTCGGGCGCGGGCTGCTCGATCGCGGTCACCGCGACGTCGCCGTAGGCAGAGGGAGGGTCGCGCAGCACGTCCTGGTGGGCTGCCGCGATGAGCGACAGGTCCTCGACCCGGTACGACAGCTGGCGGGTCTCGTGCCGGCCGTGCTCGCGCTCGAGGTCGGCGAGCCGGTCGAGCAGGGTGCGCCCGCGGGCCTTCTCCTCGGCGGCGAGGTCGGCGACGAGCAGGGCGGCGCTGATGCCGTCCTTGTCGCGCACGACGCCTGGCGCCACCATCACGCCGAGCGCCTCCTCGTAGGCGTAGACGAGGTCGTCCCCGGCCCGGGCCAGCCACTTGAAGCCGGTGAGCGTCTCGGTGAAGGTCACGTCGTACGCAGCGGCCAGGCGCGACAGCATCGACGAGCTCACGACCGTCGTGGCGAGCCGGCCCCGCCGGCCGTGCGCGAGCAGGTGGTCTGCGAGCAGCACCCCGACCTCGTCGCCGCGCAGGAGCCGGCCGCCGACGGCGACCGCCACCCGGTCGGCATCGGGGTCGGAGGCGATGGCGACGTCGGCTCCGGTGCTCTCGGCCAGGGCCAGGAGCCGGTCCATGGCGCCCGGCTCCTCGGGGTTTGGGAAGGAGACCGTCGGGAAGTCGGGGTCGGGCTCGGCCTGCTCGGCAACCACGGACGGCGCGGGGAAGCCGGCGCGGGCGAACGCGGCCAGCAGCACCTCGCCGCCGACGCCATGCATGGGCGTATAGGCCACGACGACGTCGCGGTGCCCGGTCAGCGGCAGGGCGGCCACCGCTGACAGGTACTGCTCGACGACGTCCTCGCCGAGCTGCTCCCAGTCCTCCGAGAGCGGGAGGTCGCGCACCCGGTCGACGGCCGCCGAGGCCGCCTCGATCGAGGCGTCGACCGGCGGGACGACCTGCGCGCCGTCGGCCAGGTAGACCTTGTAGCCGTTGTCCTGCGGCGGGTTGTGGCTCGCAGTCACCATCACCCCGGCGTCGGCGCCGAGGGCCAGCACGGCGTGCGCGAGCACCGGCGTGGGGAGCACGCGCGGGAGCAGCAGCGCCCGAAGTCCGGCCCCGGCGAGCACCGCGCAGGTGTCGCGGGCGAAGTGCTCCGAGCCGTGCCGCGCGTCGCGTCCCACGACGACGGTGCGGCCAGGGCCGAGGTGCGCGGCCAGACCGGCCGCGGTCCGGCGGACGACGGCGCGGTTCATGCCGGTCGGGCCGGCCCGCACCGGGCCGCGCAGGCCGGCGGTGCCGAAGACGAGCCGGCCGTCGAAGCGGGTCCGCAGGGCGTCCTCGTCGCCGGCCGCGAGCAGCGCCTCGACCTCCGCGCGCGTCGCCGGGTCGGGGTCGTCCTCGACCCAGGCGATCGCCGCGGCGCGCAGATCCTGCGGCGTCACAGCCGCCCGACCACCTCGGCCAGCACTCCCCCGACCCGCTCGGCCGACGCCGCTCCGGCGGCCAGCACCTCGTTGTGGTCGAGCGGCTCGCCGGTGATGCCGGCCGCGAGATTGGTGACCAGCGAGACGGCGAGCACGTCGAGCCCCTCCGCGCGGGCGGCGATCGCCTCCAGCGCCGTCGACATGCCGACCAGGTCGGCACCGAGCGTGCGCAGCATGCGGATCTCCGCCGGCGTCTCGTAGTGCGGGCCGGGCACCGCGGCGTACACGCCCTCCTCGAGCGAGGGGTCGACCTCGCGCACCAGCGCCCGCAGGCGGGTGCTGTAGAGGTCGGTGAGGTCGACGAAGCGGGCGCCGGTCAGCGGCGAGCGCGCGGTGAGGTTGAGGTGGTCGGACATCACGACCGGCTGGCCGACGTGCATCCCGTCGCGCAGGCCACCGGCGGCGTTGGTGAGCACGACGGTGCGGCACCCGGCCGCGGCGGCGGTGCGGACGCCGTGCACCACCGGGTCGGTGCCGCGGCCCTCGTACAGGTGCGTGCGGCCGAGGAGCACCAGCACCCGCCGCCCAGCGACGTCGAGGGAGCGGAAGCGGCCGGCGTGCCCGGCGACCGCCGGCGGCAGGAAGCCGGGCAGGTCCGCCACCGAGCCCTCGGTCGCGGCCTCGCCGAGGACGTCGGCGGCCGGCACCCACCCCGAGCCCAGCACGACGGCGACGTCGTGCCGGTCGACGCCGGTCAGCTCGACCAGGCGGCGGGCGGCGGCGGCAGCGGTCTCGGCGGGATCGTGGATCGGTGCGGTCACGGACGGCGACGCTACGGCCTCACACGTCCGGTGGTGGCGGCAGGACACGCGCGGCGACGGCCGCGTCGGCCTGCGCGACGGCCGACTCCCAGCCCGCGACGGCGGCTTCCCATCCCCCGGCCGCCTGGGCTGCCGCGGCGAGCGCTGACCAGGTCGCTGCGTCCGCGGCCGGGCAGTCCTGGCAGGCCGACAGACGCAGCTCGTCGTGCGCGGCCGCCAGTGGCGCGGCCAGCGCCTCGACGACCCGGAGCAGCCCGGCGTGCGCGTCCTCGCTGCCTACCGGCACGACGGCACCGCGGATCTCCGCCGCGGCGAGGTCGGCCGAGGACTCCAGCCCCGCGAGCTCGCGGGCGGCGGCCGCCGCGTCAGGGGCTGCGGCCAGCAGAGCGGTGAGGTCCGCGCGCACCCGGGTGACCTCGGTGCCGGTGGCGGCGACGGCCTCGCGGGCACGTGCGAGCCCGTCCCGGTCGGCGGCCTGCTGCGCGACAGCGGCGTCGTGGACCGGCTGCCAGGCCGCGTGCGCCTCCTCGGCGCGGGCGACCACGCCGTCGACGGCGGTGAGCACCAGCGGTAGGCGGGCGCGCACCGACCCTGCGACGAGGCCGTCGTCGGAGTCGGCCACGAAGCGCAGGTGCTCCGCGATCCGGGCCCTCACCCCCGGCCAGGCGCTCGTGTCGGCGGGCGTCAGCGGCTGCAGGTCCTGCACCGCCTGCAGCGCAGCGCCGAAGGCCGCGAGCACGGCGGCGTCGCCGGAGGGACCGAGGCCGTCCTCGGCCGCCTGCACGGCCGTCCGCTGCCCGACAGCGCGTTCGGCCGCTGCTCGCAGGTCGGCGGTGCGCGCCGCCGCGGCCAGGCCGTCGAGCAGCTCGCCGGCGCTGCGCTGGACGTCCTCGACGAGGACGCCGCCGGCCGTCGTGGACATCCGGCGGAGCGCCGCAGCGGTGTCGGGAAGCGCCCGGGCGGCGTCGCCGTCGTGGACCCGAAGGGCCGAGCGGGTGCGGGCCTCGGCGTCGACCGCGGCGGCGAGCGCCTCGGAGGTCCGGCCCCAGACGTCGAGCGGGCCGTCGGCCAGCCGCTCGAGCGGCGCGAGGGCCAGCACCACGTCGCGCTCGGCGGCCACCTGGGCGGCGACGGCGGCTCGCCGCTCCCCCGGCTCGTCGCGCAGCCGCGACAGGTCGCCCTCGAGCCGCTCGGCACTGCGGGGAGCCAGCGCCGCCGCGTTCGCGAGGGCCTGCGGGTCGCGGGCCGACGACACGACGTCGAGCACGTGCGCGTACGTGAGGGTGCTGGAGGCCAGGACGTCGCGCACGTCCTGCTCCCCGGCCCAGCGCACCCCCACCACTCCCGTGGCACCCAGCACGGCGACCACCAGCAGCAGCCGCAGCAGGCGCCCGCCCCAGCCGCGCGGCCCGGGCGGAGGCGGCGGCTCGTCGTCGGGAAGGAACGACAGGCCGCCGGGCAGGTCTCCCCCGCCGGGCAGGTCTTCGCGCTCGCGGACGTCCACCTCCGCTCCCTCCGTCGCCCGCAGCGTAGGTCGCAGAGGGGCTCCGGCACCGCAGGAACGCCCGGGTGTCACCCGTCAGGGCAGGCGCGACGTCCACGTCAGCGACGCCGCTCCGGCCGCCAGCGCGAGCAGCAGCCCGAGCCCGGTGAAGGAATCGGTGACCTCGCGCCGCTCGGTCGTGGTGCCCACCTGCTCGCCGATGTCGTCGTACACCGCCGACAGCTCGGCGCCGCTCTCGGCGACGAACGCGCTGCCGCCGGTGGCGTCGGCCAGCCGCTGCATGCTGTCGACGTCGACCGGCACGGGCACCAGCTGGCCCTGCACCTCGACGACGCCGTCGGCCGTGCCGAAGGAGATGGTCGAGATGGGCACGCCGGCCTCAGCGGCCGCCGCCCCGGCGGTCGGGACGTCCCGACCGACGGTGTTGGTGCCGTCGGTGAGCAGCACGATGCGCGCCGGCGGCGGCACCTGCCCGTCCACCGGCTGCACCAGCCGGATCGCCTCGAGGGAGGCGAACACCGCCTCACCGATGGCCGTGCTCGGGCCGAGGGTCAGCGCGTCGATGCCCCGGACCACCTGCTCGTGGTCCTGCGTCGGAGGCACCAGGATGGTGGCGCTGCCGGCGAAGCTGACGAGCCCGACCGCGAAGCTCTCCGGCAGGCCGGCGACGAACTCCGACGCCGCGGCCTGCGCGGCGGTCAGCCGGTCCGGCTCGACGTCGGTGGCCTCCATCGACAGCGAGACGTCGATGGTGACGACGATCGTGGCCGCCTCTGCGGGGATGCGGACGTCGGCCTCGGGCCGGGCGAAGGCGGTCGTGAGCGCGACCAGCGCCAGCAGCAGGACCGACGCCGGCACGTGCCGGCGCCAGCCGGGCCGGCGGGGCGCCACGCTCTCGAGCAGCGGCAGGGCGCTGAACCGCACCGCGTAGCTCGATCGCCGGCGCTGCAGGACGACGTAGGCGACGGCCAGCGCGACCACGGCCGCCAGCAGCCACAGCCGTCCGGGGGCGAGGAACGACGAGGGGAGCGAGACCGGCACTCAGGTCCGCCCTCGTCCGGCGGCGGCAGGTCGGCCGGCCGCGCGGAGCCGCCGCCGGACGGCGAGGGCGCGGGCCAGGTCGGGCAGCCAGTCGCGGTCGGTGCGCACCACGACGTGCGTCGCCCCCGCCTTGCGCACCGCGGCGGCGTGCGCAGCGCGCTGCTCGGCCGCCGCCCTCGCGTACCGCTCGCGCAGCCTCCGGTCCCCGGTCTGCACCTCGAGCCGGCGGCCGGTCTCGGGGTCGGTGAGGTGCAGGACCCCGACCGAGGGCAGCTCGAGCTCGCGCGGGTCGATCACCTCGACCACGACGACGTCGTGGCGGGTGCCGAGCCGGCGCAGCGGCGTCACCCAGGCCGGCTCGGCACCGGGCGGGTCGCCGTCGAGCAGGTCCGAGACGACCGCGACCAGGCCGCGTCGACGCGACTGCGCGGCCACCGAGGCGAGGCCGTCGGCGAGCCGGACGGCGTCCGCGGCGTCGTCGGGGCGGGTGGTCTGGAGCACCTGCAGAAGCGCCAGGCCGGCGTCGCGCCCCTGGCGGGGCGGGACGGCGCGGACGCGGTCTGACAGCACGACCGCGCCGACCCGGTCGCCCGGCCCGCGGACCAGGTGCGCGAGCGCGGCGGTGACCGCCACGGCGACGTCCCGCTTCTCGCACCGGGCGGTGCCGAAGGCCATCGACGGCGTGAGGTCGACGACGATCGTCGTCTCCAGCTCGCGCTCGGAGACCGGGGTGCGGACGTGGACGTCGCCGGCCCGCGCCGTGACCGACCAGTCGATGCGGCGCACGTCGTCGCCTGGGACGTACAGCCGCGCCTCGTCCGGCTCGGTGCCCGGGCCGGGCAGGTGGCCGAGGTGGTCGCCGTGCAGCACGCCGTCGAGCCGGCGCGCGACGTCCAGGTGGAGCCGCCGCACTGCCCCGGGCGGGACGACCGGCGGTGCCGGGCGGGCGGGCGGCTCCCGGCGCCGGAGGCGGGGCAGCGCGTCGGGCAGCCTCACGCCGCCCCCGTGCTCCGCGGGCCGCGGTTCTGGGCGGGCGCGATCTGCGGCGGCTCGACGACCTCGAGCACCTGCTCGACGACGCTCTCACCGGACACCTCCTCGGCCAGGGCCTCGTAGGTGAGCACGAGCCGGTGCGCGAGGACGTCGACGGCGAGGTCGGAGACGTCCGAGGGCAGCACGTAGTCGCGGCCGCGCAGCAGGGCGAGCGCCCGGGCGCCACGGACGAGGCCGAGGCTGCCGCGGGGCGAGGCGCCGTGCGCCACGAGGGGCTTGAGCCGGGGGACGCCCCAGTCCTCCGGTGCACGGGTGGCCATGACCAGCCGCACCGCGTACTCGGTGACGGCGTGGTGGGTGAACACGCCCTCGACCGCCTCCTGCAGGTCGACGAGCTCGTCGAGGTCGAGCACCTGCTCGGCGGAAGGCGGGTCGACGGCCATCCGCCGGACGATCTCCATCTCCTCGGACATGCTGGGGTGACCGACGACGATCTTCATCAGGAAGCGGTCGCGCTGCGCCTCCGGCAGCATGTAGACGCCCTCGCTCTCGATCGGGTTCTGCGTAGCGAGGACGAGGAACGGCTCGGGCAGCGGGTAGGTGGTGCCGCCGAGCGACACCTGGTGCTCGGCCATCACCTCGAGCAGCGCCGACTGCACCTTGGCCGGCGCGCGGTTGATCTCGTCGGCCAGCACCAGGTTGGCGAACACCGGCCCGAGCTCGACGTCGAACTCCTCCTGCGAGGGCCGGTAGATCCGGGTGCCGATCAGGTCCGACGGCACCAGGTCGGGGGTGAACTGCAGGCGCACCCACGAGCCGCCGACGACACGCGCCAGCGTCTCGACGGCGAGCGTCTTGGCCACCCCGGGCACGCCCTCGATCAGGCAGTGCCCGCGGGACAGGAGCGCGACGAGCATCCGCTCGAGCATCCGGTCCTGCCCGACGACGACCTTCTTCACCTCGAACAGGGCGCGCTCGAGCAGCAGGCCGGCGTCGGCCACCGAGATCTGGCCGTCCGCCCCGTCGTCGGGGGTGGGGGTGGTGCGCGCCGCCATGCTCGGTCTCCGTCCGTCGGCCCGTGTCGGGGCAGCTGCCAGCCTGCCCCGAGAGCAGCCCGGTGTCGCGTCCGGGGCCAGCACAGCCTGCCCGAGGTGAAGCCGGCGTGAAGCCGAGCCGGCCTGACCGTGGGGTGGGCGACACGGACAGGCAGGTGTGGCGCGGCGGTGAGGTCGGTAGAGAGGTGCCATGACCGAGCCGACCGCCGTGATCGAGCCGATCTCCCCGGCCGCCGTCGCCGAGCTGCGGGCGCTGCTCGACGGCCCGCACGCCGAGGTCCGCCGGTACACCCGCGAGGTGCTCTGCGGGCTCGACCTCCCGGCGGCCGACGGCCTGGACCGCGACGCCTACCGCGACCAGGTGCTCGAGTGGCTCAAGGGCGTGGCCAAGACCGGCGCCGGCTCGCGCTCGTTCCCGAGCCGGTACGGCGGCGAGAGCGACGCCGGCGGCAGCATCGCCGGCTTCCAGACCCTCGGCCACGGCGACCTGTCGCTGCTGGTCAAGGTCGGCGTGCAGTTCGGCCTGTTCGGCGGCGCCGTGCACCGGCTCGGCACGGAGAAGCACCACGCGAGGTACCTGGCCGACATCGCCTCGGTCGAGCTTCCGGGCGCCTTCGCGATGAGCGAGAGCAGCCACGGCTCGGACGTCCGCAGCATCCGCACCATCGCCCGCTACGACGCCGAGGACCGCGAGTTCGTCATCCACACGCCGGCCGAGGAGAACCGCAAGGACTGGATCGGCAACGCCGCCCGGCACGGCAAGGTGGCGGTCGTGTTCGCGCAGCTCGACGTCGCGGGCGAGGCGCGCGGCGTCCACGCCTTCGTGGTGCCGCTGCGCGACGACGACGGCAACCTGCTCGACGGCGTCGAGATCGAGGACTGCGGCGACAAGATGGGCCTGCAGGGCGTCGACAACGGCCGCATCCGCTTCTCCGCCGTGCGCATCCCGCGCGAGAACCTGCTCGACCGCTACGGCACGGTCGACGACGACGGCTCCTACCGCTCGTCGATCGACTCCCCCGGCGCGCGCTTCTTCACGATGATCGGCGCGCTGGTGCAGGGCCGGATCAGCATCGCCGGCGCCGGCATCGCGGTGGCTCGCAACGCCCTGACCATCGCCGTCCGCTGGGGTGAGCGCCGGCGCCAGTTCGGCACCGGGCTCGACATGGACACCCCGCTGATGGACTACCTGACCCACCAGCGGCGACTGCTCCCGGCCATCGCCGAGTCCTTCGCGCTGCAGGCGGCGCACGACCACCTGACCGCCGAGTACGCGCGCGTCGTCGGCGAGGAGGAGACCGGCACCGAGGAGCAGAGGGCCGTGGAGTCGCTGGCGGCCGGGCTCAAGGCCGGGTCGACCTGGCACATGCTGCGCGCGGTGCAGGACGCCCGCGAGTGCTGCGGCGGCAAGGGCTACCTGGCCGAGAACCGCTTCGCGTCACTGCGCAACGACTCCGACGTCTTCGTCACCTTCGAGGGCGACAACACCGTGCTGCTGCAGCTGGTCGCCAAGACGCTGCTGTCGGAGTACGCCTCGCAGTTCGAGGACCTCGACGCGGTCGGCATGGCGCGCACGCTGTCCACCCGGCAGATCAGCCGCTGGCTGTCCGAGACCGGCCCGCTCGGCCGCTTCACCCGCGACGACGTCGAGCTGCGCGACGGGGCCTGGCAGGCGCAGACGCTGCGCTTCCGCGAGGAGCGCCTGGTCGACTCGCTCGCCCGTCGTCTGCGGCGGCTCACCTCCAGCGAGGGCATGGACCCGCTGCGGGCGCTGTCGCACTGCCAGGACCACGCGCTCGCCGCGGCCACCGCGCACATCGAGCGGATCGTGCACGAGCAGTTCGCGGCTCGGGTCGCGGAGCACGAGGGCGAGACCCGCGAGGCCCTCGACCGGCTGCGTGACCTCTACGCGCTCTCGGTCGTCGAGCGAGGCCGCGCCTGGTGGCTCGAGCACGGCTACCTCGAGCCCGACGCCGCCAAGGAGCTGCAGAAGGAGGTCAACACGCTGTGCCGGGAGCTGCGCCCCTCGGCCCTCGGCCTCGTCGAGGCCTTCGGCATCCCGGACGCGCTTCTGCGCGCGCCCATCGGCATGACCTCGCCCGCGGCCGAGCAGCACTCCGGCGCCGGCACCGACTGACCCCCTGCCCCTGCGTCCGCGTCCTGACACACAACCGCCGCGGCAGCCTGCGGACGTCAGGCCGCGTGTCGCCAGCCCCGGGAACGGAAGACCTCCTCGAGCGCGTCGAGCACGCGCTCGCGGTCGAGCCGCCACGCCGTGAGCGGGATCCGGAGCACGTCGTCCCCCTCCGCCACCAGGCGCAGGTCCCGGACGACGTCGCTGAGCTGCTGCTCGGCCTCCTGGTGCTGGATGCCGTCGATCTCCAGGGACAACCAGTAGGCGTCGTAGCGGCAGTCGAGGTACTCCCGGCCGTCCGGCCGCTCCCGCACCACCTGCCGGTCGGGCTCCGGCAGGCCGCGCTCGCGCAGGGCACGAGCGACGTCGAGCTCGCCCATGGACCGCACGCCGCCCGCGAGGTCACGCGCCAGCTCGAGCAGGAGCGACCGGCGCTTGTGCCGGCGGACGCCGAGCACGGCGGTCAGGACGTCGTGCGGTGCGCACAGGCGGTCCTGGACGGCGCGCAGCGGGAAGAGCAGCGCCTCGCGGTCGGTGCGCGCCCACAGCGCCGCATGCACAGCAGCGACTGCGGCTCGCACGACGCGCACCCCGCCGACGACGACGACGTCCGACTCCGCGAAACGCCGGCTCTCGTGGACCCGCACCCCTTTCACGCGGCGGGGGTTCGAGCTCTTCGGGGCGATCGCGTGCGGCTCGCCGTCGTCGTCGATGTCGCATCCCAGGTGCTGCAGGGCGCTGGCTCCGTCGAGAGCGGCCCGAGGCCCCACCTCGAGCACGGCGACGGTCCGCCGGGTTGCGTCGTCCAGCGGACCGTTGTGCGTGACGACGGTCTGCCGGCCGGTCCGCTGCCACCGCCGGTACCGCAGCTCCGCCTGGACGAGCCAGCGCGGGACACCAGCCGCCACGACCTCCGGTCGGTACAGGACCCCGTTCCGTGCTGCGGCGAGCCGGGCGAGCACCCGACGCGCCTCTGCCGGCTCGAGGAGCTTGCGGCGGACCGCTCTGCGGGTCGATCTTCGTCTGGTCGTCATGGGCGCAGGCTGCCGGACGCTGTGCCGAGCGCGGCCGCCATCGCAGCGACATGTGGACAGCCGGCGTCCTGGGCTCACCTGTGGACGCCGCGCCGCCGGACGTCCGGCCGGCCCCGCGTGCGCCGTGTGTCAGGACGCGGACGCAAGGGGGAAGGGGGCACGCCGGGCGGAGC
>DATLGD010000156.1:0-8446 GCA_035540755.1 Mycobacteriales bacterium
GTTGAGCGCAGCGATCACGCGGCCGGTGCCGTCGCGCAGCGGGGTCGCCACGGACCGGATGCCGGGAGCCAGCTCCTCGTCCGAGAGCGCCCACCCGCGCGCCCGCACCTCGCGAAGGGCGGCCGTCCGCTCGGCGCGGCCCGGCTGCCAGACCGGCGTGATGCCGGAGCGGCTCGGCTCGGTGAGCACGGCCTCGACCTCGTCGTCCGGCAGCGCGGCGAGGAGCACCTTGCCCAGCGACGTCTGCAGGGCCGGGAATCGCGTGCCGATGCGCACCGACAACGTGACGATCTTCGGCACCGCGACCCGCGCCACGTACACGACGTCCGACCCGTCCAGCTGGGCGATCGAGGTGGACTCGTTCGTCCGCGCGACCAGTGCCTCCATGTGCGGGCGGGCGACGTCCCACAGCGACAGCGACTCGACGTAGGCCGTGCCGAGCTCGAGCACGCGGGGCGTCAGCGCGAACCCGCCGGCGTCCGCGCGGACGTAGCCGAGCTGCTGCAGCGTGAGGAGGAACCGCCGTGCGGTCGGACGGGCCAGCCCGGCCTCTGCCGCGACCTCGCTCAGCGTCATGGTCGGTCGGGCGGGCCGGAACGCCTTGATGACGTCCAGCCCGCGGGCGAGCGCCTCGACGAAGTCCGGTCCGCTCTCCGCGCGTGCCATCGCCGACCTCCCCCGCGTCCGTGCTGCGTCCGTCTTGACACCGGGCTCGGCTCCACCCAGTGTGACCGGCACCATACAGGTGACCGCGATGCGGACGAGCGTCCGCAGAACGCGAGATGCGGGGAGGTTGCATGACCACGCCAGCTACCGAGAAGTTCCAGCCCGGCCGTCCGGTCGTCTTCCGCAACGGCACCGTGCTCACCATGGACGCTGGACGACGGGTGCTCCAGAACGCAGACGTCCTGGTCGAGGGCGAGCGGATCTCCGCGGTCGGCCCCTCGCTGGAGGTCCCCGACGGCACGGTGGAGGTCGACGCGTCGCGCGGGATCGTCATGCCCGGCATGGTCGACACGCACCGGCACATGTGGCAGACCGCCATGCGCGCGTACGGCGCCGACTGGACGCTGACGCAGTACTTCGTCTGGAACTACCTGAGCTACGGCAAGCTCTTCCGACCCGAGGACATCTACGCCGGCAACCTGCTGTCCGCAATCGAGTCGCTGTACAGCGGGGTCACCACCACCGTCGACTGGTCGCACAACCTGCAGACCGTCGACCACGCCGAGGCCGCCGTCGACGCCCTTCAGGAGGTGCCGGGTCGCTTCGTGCTCGCCTACGGCAACATCCAGGCAGGGCCGTGGGAGTGGTCGACCCGTCCGGAGTTCCGGGAGTTCGTCTCGCGCCGCCTCGCCCCGGGCGACGACATGCTCGGGTTCCAGATGGCCTTCGACGTCACCGGCGACCCGGAGTTCCCGGAGCGTGCCGCGTTCGAGGTCGCGCGCGAGCTCGGCGCCCCCGTCACGACGCACGCCGGCGTGTGGGGAGCCACCAGCGACACCGGGATCCAGCTGATGACCGACAACGGGTTCGCCGACGAGCGCACCGTCTACGTCCACGCCGCGACCCTCAGCGAGGACTCCTACCAGCGCATCGCCGCGACGGGCGGCAGCGTGTCGGTGTCGACCGAGAGCGAGCAGTCCTGCGGGCAGGGATACCCGCCCACCTGGGTCCTGCGCAACCACGACATCCCGGTCTCGCTGTCGATGGACACCAGCGTGTGGTGGAGCGCCGACCTGTTCTCCGCGATGCGCAGCACCCTTGGCGCCGATCGCTCCAGAGAGCACCTGGAGGCCCACGCGAAGGGCGAGACCGTCACCAACTGCCACCTGCGCGCCGAGCAGGTCGTCGAGTGGGCGACCATCGGTGGAGCGCGAGCGCTCGGGCTGCAGGACGCCGTCGGCAGCATCGAGGTCGGCAAGAAGGCCGACCTCGTCCTGATCAAGAACGACGCCTCACCGGCGATGTTCCCGCTGCTGAACCCCTACGGCCACGTCGTGTTCCAGGCCCAGCGCGGGGACGTGCACACCGTGCTGGTCGACGGCCGGGTCGTGAAGCACGAGCACCGGCTGGTCGGCTCCGACCTCGACAAGGCGCGGCAGGTCGTCGGGGCGACCGTCGAGTACCTGCAGGACCAGCTCGGCGCGCAGGAGTGGGACGGCGGCATGCACCCGGAGGTCCCCGAGACGAAGATCCTGGACAACCCCTACCAGTACACCGACTTCCGCAGCGCCGAGACGCACGGCGGCTGAGCGGACGCGGACCACCGAGGGGAGCCTGCCCGGGACGACCCGTCCCGGGCACGACCGCGGAGCAGCAGACGGGCCCGGCGCGGGTGCGCCGGGCCCGGCGCGGGTGCGCCGGGCCCGTCTGCGTGCCCGTTGACGGCGTAGCCGTCTGCAAGCCGTCTCGGTCGACGTCGGCGGCGCCGGGAGGGTAGCCGCGCGCAGACGGCTGCCGCGCAGAGGTCAGCGGTCGAGGAGGAAGTCCTCGACCTGGCGCGGGGGACGCTCGGCCGGGGGCCGCGCCGGATGCCCGACCGCCACCGACCCGAGCGGCTCCCAGTCGTCGGGCAGCTCGAGCACGTCGCGGACGACGTCCGGGCAGAACAGCGTGCTGCTCACCCACGCGCTGCCGAGACCCTCGGCGGCGAGCTGGACGAGCAGGTTCTGCACACCCGCGCCCCCGGCGACGACGAACATGCGCTCCTCCGCGGTGCTGCGGCGGACGTCGGGGTAGGGATGCGCGGCGTCGCGGACCACGAACGGCAGCACCAGCACCGGCGCCGCGCGCAGCACGTCGCCTCGGCGCAGTCGCTTCTGGATTGGATGCTCGGAAAAGCCGTCCGCGCGCAGGTCGCGCGTCCACTGCGCAGCCATCGCGTCGAGCAGCTGCTCGCGGCGCTCCTGCAGCAGGACGAACCGCCACGGCGTGCTGTGGTGCGGCGCCGGGGCGGTGAGGGCGGCGGCGACCGCGCGGCGCACGGCAGCCAGGTCCACGGGCTCGTCGCGGAACTCGCGCACCGTGCGTCGCAGCGCGACCGTCGACCGGTGCGCCTCGGCCGTGCCGAGCGAGAACATGTCCTGCTCGGGCGGTCGTACCAGGGCCGCGGCGCCACGGCCGTCGTCGGGCAGCGCCAGCCCACGGACCACCGCGGCCGCGACGCCGTCGGCCTTGCCCTTGACCAGCTCGGCGGCGGACGCCAGCTCGTCGGCGACGGCGATCTCGGTGACCTCGAGCACCGCGCCGTGGCTGTCCTTGGTCCCGCGGGCGTCACGCACCGGCGCCAGCCCGGCGATGCCGATGGCCTGGTCGACCTGCCCGACCCGCCAGGGCCGGCCCAGGGTGTCGCTGACCACGACGGCGACGCGCCTGCCGGTGAGCTCGTGCAGGCGGTCGCGCAGAGCCGCCGCGCTGGCGTCCGGGTCGAGCGGCAGCAGGGCCACCTCGTCGGGACGCACGTTGCTCGCGTCGACGCCCGCCGCCGCGAGCACCAGACCGTGCCTGGTCTGCGCGATGACGGTCGGCCCGCGCCGGGCGACGACGCGGACCGTCTCGGCCTCGACCGCCTCCTGGCGGACCTGCTCACGGGAGGCGCCGGGCGGCACGCGCACGAGCCGGCCCTCGACCTTGCTCACGGCCTTGCTGGTGACGACGACGACGTCGCCGTCTCGCAGCTCGACGGCGTCGGCGAGCAGCCGAGCGAGGTCGTCGCCCGGACGCAGGTCGGGCAGACCCCGCACAGGCAGGACGCAGTACCCGTCGGCCGGAGCGCCGCTCACGGAAGCAACGGCAGCGCGACCGCGGTCGACGCCTGACGGCGGGCCGCCTCCTCCCGCTCGGCCGGCACCGGTCCGTAGGTGGTGGTGCGCTGCCGGGCCGGGCGACCGACGGCAGCGGCGAGCCCCTCGAGCTCCTCGACCGAGCGGCGGCTGCCGTGCTGCGACCCGGCCATCCGGCTGATGGTCTCCTCCATGAGCGTGCCGCCGAGGTCGTCGACGCCGCCGGACAGGACCTGTGCGCACGCTTCCGGCCCGAGCTTGACCCACGAGCACTGCACGTGGTCGATCCGGCCGTGCAGCACGAGACGGGCGACGGCGTGCACGGCGCGGTTGTCGCGCGCGGTCGGGCCCGGGCGCGCGACCCCCGCCAGGTAGATCGGTGCGCTGGTGTGCACGAACGGCAGCGGCACGAACTCGGTGAAGCCGCCCGCGCGCTCCTGCAGGTCACGCAGCAGCAGCAGGTGCGCCGCCCAGTGCGCCGGGGTGTCGACGTGCCCGTACATCATCGTGCTCGTCGTCGGCAGGCCGATCCGGTGCGCGGTGGTGACGACGTCGATCCACTGCGCGGTCGGCAGCTTGCCCTTGGTCAGCACCCAGCGGACGTCGTCGTCGAGGATCTCCGCCGCGGTGCCAGGCAGGCTGTCGACGCCCGCCTCCTGCAGCGCGCGCAGGAACTCCTCGATCGGCAGGCCGGTGCGGGCGGCGCCGTTGACCACCTCCATCGGGCTGAAGGCGTGCAGGTGGATCTCCGGCGCCGCGCGCTTCACGGCACGGGCGAGGTCCAGGTAGGCGGTGCCGGGCAGCGACGGGTCGATGCCGCCCTGCATGCACACCTCGGTGGCGCCCACGTCCCACGCCTGGCGTACCCGCTGCTCGACCTCGTCCAGCGACAAGGAGTAGGCGTCGGCGTCGGTGCGGCGCTGGGCGAAGGCGCAGAAGCGGCAGCCGGTGTAGCAGACGTTGGTGAAGTTGATGTTCCGGTTCACCACGTAGGTGACGTCGTCACCGACGGCGTCCCGGCGGACGTCGTCGGCCAGCCGGCAGACCGCGTCCAGGTCGGGTCCCTCGGCGGTCAGCAGCGCGAGGGCCTGGTCCTGACTGAGCGCGCCAGGCCGCTCTGCGGCGGTGCGCAGCGCGGCGGCGACGTCGGCCTCGGTCCGCTGCGGCGCCCCGGTGCGGGCGGCGTGCTCGCCCACCGCGGACCAGTCGCCGTAGACGTCGGCGAAGTCGCTGCGCCGCTCCTGGGCGCGGCCGGTGCGGTCGATCTGCTCGTGCAGGTCGGCACGGCCGCTGGTCACCAGCGCGGCGTCCGGCTCCTGCCACGGGCGGCCGACCACGGGCGCGCTCTCGTCGGCCAGCCCGTCCGGTGCGCGCAGCGCGTCGACGTGCGGACGCAGCCGCGGGTCGAGCCACGGCTCGTCGAGGTACGGCGGGTGAGCGGTCAGCCGCTCGCGCAGCACGAGACCGGACTGCGCGGTCATGCGCGCGAGCGCCTCCAGCTGGGGCCAGGGCCGCTCGGGGTTCACGTGGTCCGGCGTGAGCGGCGAGACGCCGCCCCAGTCGTCGACGCCGGCGTCCAGCAGTCGCGTGGTCTCGGCGAGGTCGACGAGGTTCGGCGGCGCCTGGACGCGCATCCGCGGGCCCATCACCAGCCGCGTCACGGCGATCGCGGCGAGGTACTCCTCCAGCGACGCGTCGGGGGCCGAGCGCATGGCGGTGTCGTCCTTGGCTCGGAAGTTCTGGACGATCACCTCCTGCACGTGCCCGTGCCTCCGGTGCGCGGCGCGGATCGCGAAGACGGTCTCGGCGCGGTCGCGCAGCGACTCGCCGATGCCCACGAGCAGGCCCGTCGTGAACGGCACCGCGTGCCGCCCGGCGTCCTCGAGCACGCGCAGCCGGACCTCGGGGTCCTTGTCGGGCGAGCCGGAGTGGGCCGGCACGTGCGCGGTGGTCTCGAGCATCATCCCCATGGAGGGGGCGACCGGCTTGAGGCGCTGCAGCTCGGCCCACGTCAGCACGCCGGGGTTGAGGTGCGGCAGCAGCCCGGTCTCCTCGAGCACCGCGATGGCGCAGGCACGGACGTAGGCCAGGGTGCTGTCGTAGCCGGCCTCGTCGAGCCACGCGCGGGCGGCGTCCCAGCGGTCCTCCGGACGGTCGCCGAGGGTGAACAGCGCCTCCTTGCAACCGAGCGCGGCCCCCTGCCGTGCGATGTCGAGCACCTCGTCGACCGACAGGTACGGCGCCGGCAGCCGCCCCGGCACCGTGGCGAAGGTGCAGTAGTGACAGCGGTCGCGGCACAGCCGGGTCAGCGGGACGAACACCTTCTTGCTGTAGGTGACGGCCCCCGGCCGGCCGGCGGCAGCGAGGCCGGCGTCGCGCACCCGGGCGGCGGCGGCGCAGAGGACGTCGAGGTCGTCGCCTCGCGCCGCGAGCAGGACCGTCGCCTCGTCGACGTCGAGCGGCTTGCCGTCGCGGGCGCGGGCCAGCGCACGCCGCATCCCGTTGACGTCGGCAGCCACCGAGCACCCTCCCGTCGAGTCGTCGCCTTCCCCGCTGACCGGTCCGGCCCGTCATCGGCACCAGCTCACCCGGGCGACGCCGTCGTCGGCACACCGCGGTGACCGCGCTCCTGCCGGTCAGCGCGGCCGTCTCCAGCAAACCACGCTGCGGTCGGGCCGTCGCAGGTCGAAGGTCGTCGCTCCTCGACCGCCGATCGGGATCCGCCGGTCGTCGTGCGGCGGGAGCCGGGCGCGGCTCAGCGGTCCGCGACGCCGCGGGTCCAGTCGACGACCCGGTGCCCGACCTGTTCGAGCAGTGCCCGGTCGTGGGCGATGGCCAGCACGCCGACGCCGGCTCTGCCGCAGCGATGGAGGAGCAGCTGCCAGATCCGCGCCTGAGTGATGGCGTCCAGGCTCGCGGTGATCTCGTCGACGACCAGGTAGCGCGGACGGGCCAGGAGCGCACGGGCGAGGTTGACCCGCTGCAGCTCGCCGCCGCTGAGCTCGTGCGGCCGGCGGTCGAGCCAGGTGGGATCGACCAGCTGCGTACCGACAAGCCCTGCACCGGTCGCGCCGGTGGCCAGGATGCGGCGGACGGTCCACCGAGGGTCCATCGCCTGCTGCGCGTCCTGCAGCACCATCTGGACCGGGAACGGGCCGCGGCGGTGCCGCGCAGAGCGGCCGTCTACGGTCACCCGACCGCGGTCGGGTCGGAGCATTCCGGCGAGCACCCGGCCGAGGGTGCTCTTCCCGCCGCCGCTGGGTCCGCACAGTCCCACGACCTCGCCGGGCGCCACCTGGAGGTCGACGTCGGACAGCACCCACGGCTGCGCGCTGTGGTAGCGGAACGAGACGTTCGCGGCGTGCAGCATCAGGTCCCCACCGGGACGCGGAAGCCGTTGCGTGGCAGCGCCTGCCACAAGGCCCGCGGGTACGGCGCGAGCCCGTTCCCGTCGCCGTGGAACGCGGTCGGCTCAGCGGTGCCGACGGTCGCGCCGTCGCGGCAGATGACGATCCGGTCGGCGACCCGCAGCGCCGCCTCGAGCGCGTGCGTGACGATGACGACGGCGCAGCCGGCGTCCGCGTTCTCGCGCAGCTCGCGCAGCGTCGACAGGACGCTGGCCGACGGCAGCCCCGTGGTCGGCTCGTCGGCGATGATGAGGCGTGGTCGCCCCATGGTCGCCATGGCGACGAGCACCCGCCGGGCCATCCCGCCGGACAGCTCGTGCGGGTACTGGCGCATGACCTCACGTCCCAGCCCGCGCCGGCCGAGCGCCTCGACGGCGACAGCATCCGGATCGGCATGGCCCGCGATTCGGGCCGCCCGGCGGACGTGCTGTCCGACGGTGCCGAGCGGGTTGAGGAACGTGACCGACTGCGGGATGAGCACCGTGTCGCGTCCGGCGAGGCGCCGACGACCGGCCGCGTCGAGCTCCGCGCCGTCGTGGAGCACGGCGCCGCGCTCGACGGCGTTCGGCGGCAGGAGACCGAGAACGGCATGGGCCAGCAGGCTCTTGCCGGCGCCGCTGGCCCCGACCACCGCGACGAGCTCGCCGGCGGCAGCGGTCAGGCCCATGCCGGTGAGGGCCGGGACGGTCCGGCGGCGGAGCCCTCGCTCGTACTGGACGAAGTCGACCTCGAGCCCGCGAACCTCGAGGGCGGGCGTGGTCCGGGGCGAGCCGTTCACAGCTGCCGGCTCCGAGGGTCGAGCAGTGCGCGCACGTCGTGCCCGATCGTGTCGACGAGCTTGACCACTACGAGCAGGCACAGGCCGGGGAGCACGGCGAGCCACCACGCCCCGGCCGTCAGGTGTCGCATCGACTCGGCGAGCAGCACTCCGATGGAGGGCTCGGCGGGGTCGATGCCGAGGCCCAGGAAGGACAACGCGGCCTCGTGCAGGACGGCGTGCGGGAACACCAGGACCGCCCCGACCAGCAGGTGCCCGGACAGGTGCCCGACCAGGTGGTGCCGGGCGATCCACGTCCGGCTCCGTCCGAGCTGCCGTGAGACGGCGACGTAGTCGGAGGCGATGACCTCCCGCGCCCGCCCGCGCAGCACCCGGGTGAGCGTCGGCCAGTGCGTGAGGCCCACCGCCAGGACGACCGCCTCGGTGCCGCCGCCCAGCGCGAAGGCCAGCAGGATCAGCAGGACCAGGTGCGGCAG